>JAGVYH010000020.1:0-6294 GCA_018303325.1 Candidatus Woesearchaeota archaeon | reverse complement strand
GGGTTTAATGTCAAAAAGAATCTTAAGCTTAATTTAGATGGATTTACTACTAATTATGCAAGTTTAACAAATGATTGTGAGGAAACGTCTGCTGGTGTATGGTTATGTAAGTTTAATGTCCAGACAAAACCTAAGTATGATGGTGATGGTTTAATTGAGGTTGCAACTGCATCTGAGAATGACCTTAATAAACTTATTGATGTGCTGAACTCTGTTGAACCATTAAAGGTGGTTGTGGATAGCACAATACCAGCATTAGTTAAAATTAACGAAGAAAGTGATAAAGTAGAAGACCAAATTATAACTTCAGTTGACTGCCCAACATCTGATGATGAATTAGAATTAACATTTCAAGTAACTGATAAGAACAAAGTAAATACACTTGCATATTATGAAAAGGATAATTATCTCAGCACTAGTGATGTTGTTCCAGGAACGTGTATAGAAGGAGAAGAAACATTTCAATGGGAATGTTCAATAACAATTACCAATATTATACCAATACCTTCAAAAAAGGTTCCTATCTTCATAAATGTTACAGATGCATCTGGAAACACATTAAAAATTGATTCACTCAAAACAGACATATGCGAATCTGAAACAGAAAAAGCGCCTGATTTTATAAAATCAATAACTATTGACGAAACAAATTATAACCTCCCTTCAATAGATAAAAGAACGCTGAGTCAAAGAGATTTGCCGATTATCTTAAGTTTAAAATATGAATTTTATAATAATGGAAACAAAAAGGTCAAAATACTTTCCCAAACATTAGATTGTCCTCTTCTTAGCTCTACTAAATTTATAGATGGGACTGATATGGTTATTGCCGGCACAAATAATGATTTAAAAGATGTTTTCTTTTTATTAAAACAAAATACTCTTAGCAAAGACGATCCAAATATAGAATGGGATCCTGAAACAGGAGAAGACATAAACACATTATTTGTTGAATGTACAAATACCATGCAGATTCAGCTTGGCTTGAAAATATTTCAGCAAGTTGAAAGTGAAAAATTTACTATTGAATTACCATTATACAACCTTGCATTAGGAGAGGCATCTGATTCTATTGAGGACACCTTAAGCCAAATAGAGAAAGACATTTCTTCATTAGGAGATTCAGCAGAGAGTTGGGAGTTAGCTGCAAGTATATTAGGTTTTTTGTGCACGATTGCTGAAACATTGGGAGTTATAAATGGAATAGTTCAAGGAATAAAAAGTGTTATATGGGGAATTTTAGTTGCGTTTAGTTGGTGGTCAGGCGCTGAAGGAGTTTGGAAAAGTGTATGCGGCATTTTTGACTGGTTTCATGGAACAATTAACCAATATGTATGGCCAGTTAACACAGTTCCGCCGCCATTTTATATAGGCCATATTTTCAAGTATATTTGTTTGTATGCACAATGTAAATTTGCAGACCCCACTTTTTGGGGTGATGTGGCAGGTGAATATTATTCTATGAGTTTAAATAAAGATGTTGCAAATAAATATGGTCAGAACAATCAAAAAGCTTTTGCTGAATATGATGGATTAGAATATACAGACAAACTTCCGCCAGCATCTACTGCTTCAGCAGCTCCTGCACCGACACCAGCATCAATGGTACAAGACGGTGGTGTTGTTCAAGTTGGTGAAGATGCTGTTAAAGCACCAACAAATATGTATCCAGAACAAATAGAACCAAGTTCATATTCAACAAGTGAAGACCCACCAAAAGGTGGATATACATATAAAGGAATAACAAAACATAAGTTAGACTCTACTGAAGCATTAAAGATGAGTCCGCCAAATTATGCTACTGGTAAAAAGTTTTTAAACACAGTTTATAAACTTGGAAGCAGCATGGGTGATGATGAATTGAAAAGTGATGACTTCAAAGAGCCGCCTGGTTTGGAGCCAGATTGGTTTAGTTGGGACAGAGAAGATTATACAGAGTCACCAGGTACTTATTCAGGTATTGCTTTTAATCCTGAAACATATGATCCATTTCGTATGGAAGCTATGTCTTATTTTTGTCCTGTTGCTAGAGCTTATAATCTAGAAAAAGAAAAACAGCTTAAATGTATAGAAAGATCATGTATAAACGCAGCAATTGATTCAGGACAGCCAATTACAACATGCACTAAGCTGCATAAAGCACAAGACTGTCTTTATATTGAGAGTGCAACAGCAAAGATTATGGGTAATGCATTCATTCAAAATTTTATTATTACAATTATATTTCAAGTTTTGTGGGGTGTGCTTCTTGCGTATGCTGTTAATCTAATTTACACTTCGACATGTTATCCTTATTATACTCCAATGTCTAACACATTCTGTTTAGGACCTATACAAACAGAGGGTGCACAATCAACATTGTGTGGTTTAGGCATGAGCGCGTTAGCTCTTAATGAGCTAATTTACTTTTATTATGATATCACAGAAATATCTGATAAATACTATGAATCATTAAACCCTGATTATTGTTAAGTAGAATATTAAATAAAATTATAATTGTTAAAAAGGTGTAAAAATGGCTAAACACAAACTTCATGGATTATTAAACAAAGAATTGATTATGATTCTATTAAATAATAAGTTAAGAATAATTTTATTTATGCTTTGCATTTTTATTTTTGTAATGCCTACTAATTTGGCACTCCCTTTTTTGTATGACTCAGATAAAGAGCCTTTGCAAGTAGGTGCGTTAGATCCAAGAATCCCCAGTTGGTACAGTGTTAAAGATTGGGAAGTAAAGTATTGTCTAAATTATGCAAATGAAAAAGATGCAATAGAAGTAAGAACAAGTCCTGATAATAAAAATACTGATTTTGGGAATGTTATCAGCGCTCAAGCGTATAAATCTACTGTTCCGAATCCAGATGACCCAACAAAGACGACTTTTTTGTATGAAGTTTCATATTTTGTAATGCCTGGAAAAGAGGTAACATATAAAGTCCAATTATTAAAAAGTTTAACTGATACCAAACCTGAAAATCTAATTACACCAAAAGAAATCGCTGGTTATGTTGGTGAGGGTGGTTTTGTTTCAATATATTCAGATGAAGTGTATGAATTTCTGGCGATAGAATATACGGGTGTAATTGAATTTAAAGGGAAAGTTGTTGAAAAAAATGTTGTGTGAAGTGCGTAATTAGTAAATTTTGTAGGTAAAAAAGAGGAGATAATAAACAATGAAAGATAAAAGAGCAGATAAGATTGGAATATCATCTGTTAGAGAATTCTCATATGTAAAAATAGTAATTTCATTTTTTCTAAGTGCAATCATTCCATACATCAAAAAAGCTATAACGCTTTATATCAATTCATTTAGAAAACTTAAAAAGTTTAGCTGGAGAATTGTTATTAGTATGCTTATAGATTTTGTTTACTTAATAAGCATAATCGCAATTTTAATGTTTGCAAATGCAAAACTTGCTTATCACCTACAATCAGAAACATTACCATTGGCAAAAGAAATAGGCGTAATAAGAAGCGCACAGATGAATACAATTAACCAAGAAACAGGTGAAATAAACATTAAACAATTGGAAGAAAGCTCTCAGAAAATACCAAGCATACTCTCTGGATTAAAAAGTTCACTAAAACAATTTCTCTTTGTTTTGGGCATATCATTAATTTTAATAATAATTCTCACAACCATTTTTAAAACAATTAATTGGTCATTTGTTAGAGATTCATTCAAGGATTTTGGCAAGTTTATGTTTTATAATTTAGTGTGGGTTGCAGTATCAATGATAATTCTGATTGGCTCTTTTTTCTTAATAAATGAAACAGTTCTGCCAAAAATATTATTGTTATATTTCTTTATTTACATCTATCTGTCAAGTATCTTTTCTTCAAAATTCAATCCATGCTTGCCAACATTCAAACAATATATCACCTATCTTAAATTTTCACTCATTTATTTTTATAAACAATTAATTCCAATAGTGGTTATAATAATTACCGGATTGATTTATGTAGGAATAATACTATTAAGCGGATATCTTTTCCCTGTTTTTATTACAAGTATGTTAATGATTTTGTTAGCATTATTTTTTATGAGTTGGTGTAGATTATATATGTATGAGTGTACAACGCAAATAAAAAATGAATAAAAAGAAGTATAGTAATAAATAATATAAAAAAAAGAGGATAAGTATTATTTCAGATTAAATAAAAATTATTTGTTATGTAATATTTAGTCTAAAAGATTAAATATTTAATTGATTCAATTAAATTTTCAATAAATAAAACATACAAAATGGCAACTACAAAAAAAAGAGGGCAGGTAACACTTTTTATTATTTTAGGGCTGATTATATTAGTAGGAATTGTTTTATTGATTTATTTTAAGGCATCAGCATTTAAAAAATGGCCATTAAAATTAATCACTGAAGATGCGCCTAATGAACTAAAGCCATTGCAAACATTTGTAACAGAATGTTTAGAGCAGGTTTCAAGAGAGGCAATAGTCAAGATTGGTCTTGGTGGGGGGTATTTAGAGCCAACAAACTCAGAATATACACCTTATTATTTTCAGGTCAATCAAAATAACCCGACTGAAAGCGATATATTGGTAATAAACCAGAATAACAAGGTTCCTTATTGGTATTATATGAATACACCAAACAGCTGTTATAATTGTATGGTCACAGAAAAGAATATACCCACTTTTGAAGATATGCAGCGTCAAATATCAGTTTATGTTGAAAAAAACATTGATTCCTGCCTTAATGATTTCAAAGCATTTGAAGATATGAAAATAAAGGTTATAAAACTGGAAAAGCCAACTTCAGAGGCTTATGTTGGAAGTGATGATGTAACAGTACAAATATATTATCCATTGGAAATAAAAGCAGAAAAATTAAGTGGAAAATTGGAATACTTTAATGTTAAACATCCTTTATCCATACCTGCTTTTTATGAACTTGCTCTTATTGTCACAAAAGCAGAGAAATCAAACAGGTTCATGGAAAAAATTGTTTTGTTTTTAGTGGATGTTTATTCTGGTCCAGACACAAATAAACTGCCGCCCTTGTCAACTAGCCAAATAGGATATAGTACATTATTTTGGGTGAAACAGGATGTTCAAGATAAGATACAGGAATTATTAAGAAGTTATATCCCTTTAATCAGCATTGAAAACACAAAAAATGCTAAAAAAATAACAACAGGAGATAAGTTGAAAGATTATGTTTATAATTATATGTTTCTTGAGAATAAAATTGATTTTAACAAATATGATGTAAGATTTTATTATATGGATTGGCCAATATATCTTGACATAGGCCCACATTCTACAGGCGGATTGATAAAACCTAGTGTAACTAACGTAGAAATCCCAGGAGGAATTTTGCCAACAGAAACTGTTGCAGATTATAGTTTTGTTTATAATATCGGATTCCCTATTTTAGTTGAAATAAGTGATCCTGAAGCTCTTAATGGAAAAGGATATAGTTTCTTTTTTGCAATTGAAAGCAATATAAAAGCAAATAAAGATATAATTGATTATCTGCTTCATGGAGCAATTGTAGATTATGACCCAAAAGGATTTTTTGAGATTACATCAAAAAAAAAGGAAGAAGAAAAACTATCAACAGTTGAAGAGGGAGTTAAACAGTTAGAAATAAATTTACCTGAAAAAAATTTCTTCTGCGAAGATGAGCAGAAAGTAGGCACAGAGTTAACTTTAATAGTCACAGATAAACAAACAAAAGAGCCACTGCAAAAAATAGGTGTATTCTATCAGTGTGGACCTTTAGCAACTTGCAGGATGGGTGAAACAGATGAAAAAGGTAAATTTGTGTCAAAATATCCTTTATGTAAAGGCGGCGCAATAAAATTAATGCATAAGGATTATTCTCAAACTATATGGTTGTTTGATTCAACAATTGAGGAGAAAACCAAAGCACAAGTTATTGATATGGTTAAGCAAGTGAAAAAGAAATATAAAATTAAAATCATTGATGTGAATAATTTGAAAAGTGTGACAAATGACAAATTAAAAGATAAACAGTTCATCAAACAATTCAGAGAGAAATACGCTTACGAAGAATTTGGAACAGAGTCAATGGTAACATTATTATTAACACGTGTAAAAGAAAATGCTTATTTTGATGATTTCCTAAACATGGCAAAGTTTGATTTGATATCAACTAAAATGGAAGGTGAGTTTAATCTTATTCCTGCTGAAGCGCCGGATAGTGGGTATGAATTTAATATAATGTATATAAACAACACAAACCACCATATGGATGGCTCACCGAATATTGTCTGTAAAATAGAGAATAATGAAAAAGTATGTTG
>JAGVYH010000048.1 GCA_018303325.1 Candidatus Woesearchaeota archaeon | reverse complement strand
TTGTAAAGTTTTATAATGAAGAAAGAATACATCAAGGAATAAATTATCAAAAACCTATAGATAGATACAAGTGTGCCATTAATGCGTCTTAGCACAGTTAATACTAGGTTAATACCTTGCCAATAATCTTTCTTTAATGTCCCGTTAATACATCGTTATATGAAACAAATAGAGATTATCTCTTGGTTGAAAAGTGGAAAAAACAGGATGAAAATATTTGTCAACTTGAATGAACATACTATCCCTTCAGAAATAGTTGGAAAAATGTTTGAAAGAAGTGGAAGAAAGGCAATACCTGACTACATTATTATTTCTAGAGTTTTAAGAGAACTTAGAGACAAAAAACTAATAAGATTAATGGTTAAAGAAAAAACAAAAGTAGGCAGGCTTTACGAATTAACAAAGATTGGTAAATTGATTAAGAAAAAACTTAAACTATAGAAATTGTCCCCCTGATACTTGTTCAAAATGTAACGCTAACGCTCAAAAAATGGAAACCCTCCTCTTTAATCTGCTTCGCAGAAATCTAATAATTATCACGTCGGCAAAAACTACGGCACCTATCTGATTCTTAGGCAGTAAGAAAACTTCTCCGCTTTTTTTCTGCGGAAAAAAATGCTCGACCCCGTTGCACTCTCGCTACGCTCGGGTCGGCTAACAGGAATTCCAATGTTAGCCGAAATTACCACCACAAAACCTTTAAATATTTGGGCAGTTTTTATCTCTCAATATGAAACAAGCAGAACTCATAAAATACTTGGCAGAAATAATTCTAAACACAAAAAGACACCATCCTATACGTGTAGGAATTGACGGTGTTGATGCCTCAGGCAAAACAACTTTAGCAAATTTGCTCGCAGATTATCTCAAATCTCAAAACGTAGATATTATTCGAGCTTCAATCGACGGTTTTCATAATCCAAAATCAATTCGTTATAAAAAAGGTCGTAATTCACCCGAAGGCTATTACAAAGATTCATTTAATAATCAAGCTATCATAGATAATCTGCTCGCTCCTCTCGGAGAAAACGAAAATTTGCAGTATAAAAAAGCAATTTTTGATTTCAAAACTGATAGTGAAGTTGTTTTGCCAGTCGAAACAGCAAACAAAGATTCAATCTTGATAATGGATGGTGTCTTTTTGTTTCGTCCAGAATTGGCAGATTATTGGGATCTAAAAATATTCATTGAGGCAGATTTCAAAATCACTGTTTCAAGAGCCACAAAGAGGGACGGTTATTATCTTGGTTCTGAACAAGAGATTCTTGATAAATACAATCAGCGTTATGTTCCCGGACAACAACTTTACTTTCATGAAGCTCATCCACAAGAAACAGCGGATATCATTATCGAAAACAGTGATTTTGAAAATCCAGTAATAACGAAAGAGATAAAAACTGCCCATTAAAATAGCGGTTTTTGTGGTGGCAACTCTCGCCAGCCCTTCGGGACGCTGCGCTCTGGCTCGGGCTTCGCCTCGGCTAACACAGATTAGCCAAAATTTTTCACCCAAAAACAGAAAGAGATTATTATTAAAACCTCGCTTCTTCCATCAACATCTTCAACGCTTTCACAGCTGCGCCACAATAATCATCTGTTTTCTGGTCAAGATATGCGTAGTTTATTCCCGAGCTTGAATTGATCCGATGAATACTTAAATCACATCCAGCTCTTTTTAATGTTTGAATCACTTCTTTGGCACTGCCGCCTTGTGCACCAACACCAGGTATAAGCAATGGTATCTCTTTGCCAGACTCAACAAAATATCTGCTTATCTGCTCTAACTCCTGCAAAGATGTTGCGCCGACAACTGCGCAGACACCTGGCTTATACCATTCAATTAATTTTTGTGCAACTTTCATATATAATGGCTGGTTATCAATGCCATCAATATTTACAGAAGAATTGACAAATAGATTTTGAAAATCCCTAGCGCCTTTATTAGAAGTTCTTACAAGAACATAAACACCTTTGCCTTTCTCACAATATTCTATAAATGGCAAAACTGAATCATTACCCATATACGGCGCGATAGTTACTGCATCAGCTTTCCAAACATCAAACATTGCTTTAGCGTAAGCTTTGCTTGTTTTTCCAATATCGCCTCTTTTTGCGTCTAAGATAAATGGAATGTTAAGTATTTTACATTCTTTAATTATTTGTTCTAATGCTTTTAATCCTTCAAAGCCATATTGTTCATAGAATGCAATGTTTGGCTTAACTATGGCAGGAACAACCTGAGAATCTACAAACGCATTAAGCATGTTAATATAAAATTTAGCAATTGCCTTGCCAGGTTCGTTTTGTTTGTTTTCAAATTCTTTGCAGCCTGTGCTTGGTAATTTATCTAACTCTGGGTCTAAACCAACACAGATAATATTTCCTACTTTTTCTGCTCTTGATGTTAAAGATTCACTGTAATTCATGATTTCACCCCTGATTGTTTTTTATTATTTGTTTTTGTTCGTTATTGGCATGTCCAACACGTTCACTAAGATGTTTTTTTAGTTTAAATTTGAAATGTTTATGTAATGTTTAAAAAAACGTAAAAACTTATTCATGAGACGGTGGACTTCGTCCTTGGAACGAGTTGTGAGCTAAATAATATATTATTGGTGGTAAAAACACTTAATCAACGCCTAAATCCTTACCAATTTAATAATTTAACACCATATTTCTGGAACTCCTGCTCAACCTGCTGAACTATTCCTGCAGCTGGCTGATATTTTTCTCTGGCAAAAGGCAATAAACGAAGCGCATTACCGATTGCATAGTAAGGTACTTGATTTTGATGCATCACATCTTCTACAGACCTGCCATGCTCATCTTTTTCCATTCGGTTTACCAAACCAACTGCGCCGACAATATTAACCTTTGCTTCTCTTAATTGTTTTACAGCAGATAATAAAGAACCACCAGTTGTAGTCACATCTTCCAGCACTAAAACTTTGTCGCCTTCCTTTACATTGCCAATGAAATATTTATCTTTAGCTACACCATGTTCTTTTGGCTTGCCTCTGCCGATAATTATTTTTTGAGCAGGATTAGACAAACCTAATTTATAATTCACAACAACTGCGAGTTTAGAAGCGCCTTCAGGGACACCATACACATAATCAAACTCTAAGTCTTCCTGCTTTGCAAAACTTATCACATAATCAGCAAGCTTGTCCAAGTTCTCAAAAGTATTAGAAAGCGTTCTGCAGTTTGCATACCAATAACTTTGTCTTCCTGATTTTAAAATTATTGGGGTTTCAAAAAAACCAACAACATTATTATCAATCAAAAATTTGTTAAACGCTTCTTCATCAAACATGTTCTCATCCTCCTGTTCACTCATATATCACTTCTTTTCCTTTATGTTCTGTAATTATTTTAGGTATTCTGTTGTCGTCAAATATAACATTGCCGTTAACAATCGTCATCACTGGACATCCTTTTAATTTTCTGCCATTAAAAGGCGACCATTTGCATTTTGTAAATAACTCCTCATTTTTTATAACTTTTTCTATGTTCAAGTCTACAATAACAAGATCTGCGTCATAGCCTTCTTTAATTTTGCCTTTGTTTGTTATGCCAAATATTCTGGCAGGATTTTCACAGCATAATTCCTGAACTTTTTTTAATGTGATTAATTTTTTATTGGCTGCATCTAATAATAATGGCAGCATAGTTTCAACACCAGGCACACCATAAGGAAATTCAAATTTTAATTTCTCTTCGATTGTATGCGGCGCATGGTCAGAGCCAATAGTATCGACAATACCATCGTTAACTGCATCGAGCAATGCCTTTTGGTCATAAGATGAGGTTAATTCAGGCTTCATTTTAGTAAAGCTGTCTTTATCATCATATTTTGTCAGGAATAAATGATGCGGTGTGACCTCGACAAAAATATTGAAACCATTGTTTGATGAAATTTTATTAATTTTAAGCAGGGTTTTTTCTTTTTTAATGTAATCTATCTCTTCTTTTGTGCTGATATGGCAAAGATAAACTGGTCTATCTGAGTTTTTCGCAAGTTTTATCGCTAATTTTACCTTCTCGCCTTCGGCATGGACAGAAATCAGTTTAGAACTCATGAAAATATCTTTCAATAGTTTCTCGTCGTCAATCTTCATATTGCCTGTAGAAAGATTCATAAAGATTTTTGTGGAGGCGACATTGTTTAATTGGGTGGCTTTTTTTATTTCTTCAATGTTGTTAATTGCGCTTCCGAAATGAAATCCAAAATTAACCAAACACGTTTCTTCTGCCAATCTTCTTTTCTCCTTTAAATATTTTAGAGTTAATGTCGGCGGTTTTGTGTTCGGCATGTCGAGAACAGTTGTAATGCCCCCTGCTGCTGCTGCCATGCTTCCTGTAAAAAAATCTTCTTTATGGGTTAAACCGGGCTCGCGAAAATGAACATGCGAATCTATTAACCCAGGAAATACAATCTTATCCTTGCAGTCAATTATTATTGTCTTTTCTTTTTTATTAAGAATGTTTTCATTAATCTGTGCTTCTGGCTTGATTTTTGCATTTATTTGGTGAATTTTTCCATTTTTGATTAGAATGTTTGTTGAAATCAGATTTCCTTCCTCGTCTAGAATTTTACAATTTTTTAATAAAATGGATTTCATGAATTAACCACCACTATTAATAATTATTAATCGCATTTACATGTTCCAAATTCTTTTAATTGGGTTAATTGTTGAGCATTAAACACGGGACCATCTAAACAAACAAGCTGATTATTTATTGCGCATTTTCCGCAAACACCAAAACCACATGACATCATTCTTTCCAAGCTTGCTTCGCAAGGGATATTATGTTTGGCGCACAAGTCTGCTACTTGTTTCATCATTATTTCAGGTCCACAGGTATAAACGAAATCAAATTTTTCTTTTAAAAGGATCTCCTCAAATAACTGTGTTGTAAATGCTTTTCTGCCTTCACTACCGTCGTCAGTGCACAAACAAAGATGATCATTGCATATATTCTGCTTGAATACTAAACCCTCCTTGTTTTTTGCGCCATAAATAAGCTTTACATTATTATCTTTTATTAATTGGTTATATAATAAACACAAAGCTGCCATGCCTATGCCGCCGGCAATTATGCAAACATTCTTATTTTTGACAGGAGTAAATCCTTTGCCGTAAGGTCCTCTGTAACCTAACCACATCCCTTTTTTTAGATTGAATAATGCAGACGTGAAAACACCGCGCTTAACTGCAGTAAATGAAAATAAATGTTTTTCAACATTAACAACTGCGAAAGGTTTTTCTTCTATGTTGGGCAGCCACACAAAGATAAACTGCCCTGGAAGAATATTTAAACTGCCCCCAAGTGAGATTGTAATGACGTCGTTGTTATGTTTTATAATATCTACTATCTGGACTGTTTTAGGTATATCGGTTCTTTGAATAATTGTCATTTTATTTGTAACTTCTAACTTTTAACTGACTCATTTATGCGCAGCTCCAATCACTTGTTTAATATTAGTATAACCATTAAGTATCATCCATTCTTCCATTTCTTTGGCAATTTTATTAAATATTTCTGGACCGCGGTAATAAACGCCAGTGCCAACGCCGACAAGAGACGCACCTGCCATTAACATTTCAATTGCATCTTTTCCAGAAGTTATGCCGCCTGTACCAATAATAGGGATATCAACGGTTTCATAAATATCATACACATTTTTTAGCGCGACTGGAAAAATTCCTTTACCGCTTACACCGCCAAACCTGTTGCTAAGTATTGGGGTTTTCACGTCAATATTAATTCTCATTCCTGCTAAAGTATTTATTGCAGTTATTGCATCTGCGCCTGCTTCCTCGACTGCTTTTGCTATAATTTTTATGTCAGTAACATTTGGGCTTAGTTTAATAATTACTGAAATATTAGTGTTGTTTTTTACAGCGCTTGTAACCTTTGATGCTGATTCTGGGTTAGAACTGAAAGATACGCCAAACTCTTCTTTGACATTTGGGCATGATATGTTTGCTTCTATAAAATCTGGCTTGGCCTCTGAAATCTGTTTTGCCATCTCGCCGAATTCTTCTATTGTTCCTGCAAAAATGCTAGCAATAATCGGCACATTGAGCTTTTTCGCATCTTTTACTAATTTTATTGCCTCGCCTATGCCGCCATTGCTTAATCCGACTGCATTAAGAAATCCATGGTCGTCGTTAAACATGACAGGATTCTTGTGGCCTTTCCGCTCTTTCAAAGAAAAAGATTTTGTTGTTATGCCGCCAACACCTTTTGTTTCAAGTGTCTGAAAATATTCTGCATTAATGCCGAGAATTCCTGAGGCTAAAATTAACGGATTTCGGAAATTTGTACCTAAAAATGTTGTGTTTAACATGGGATTATTTTTAACAGTTACATTAGCAATTTAATTTCTTCTTTAACAGTTGTTCTCTCACAATAATTACATTTAATTTTTAAAGGCTCTTCACTAACAATCTTAAATTTTGTCTGAACTGATTCAACATTAGTTATACAATTAGGATTATTGCATTTGACAATACCTACTATTTCCTGAGGCACTTTAAGTTTTACTTTTTTAACAGCTTGATAATCTGTGATAGTGGAATAAGTAACATTCGGCGCAACAACAACGATTCTATTGACTTCTTTTTCACTCAAAATCTTACCGCTGATTTTTATCATGCCTTTCTTGCCCATTTTTGTGCTGGTAAGGTTTGTTGCTGCTGAAATAACCCTACCATGCTGCTCAAGATTAAGGAGATTAATTATTTTAAAGCAAAGATCCGGCGGTATATGATCTAAAACAGTGCCCTCTTTAATCTTGCCTAACTTCATCTGTTGATATTCATCATTTATTTCTTGTTTTGATTCTTGTGCCAAATTTGCATCATTTAATTCTTGGGCTAGGTTTTTATTGGATTTGTGATTAAATAAATTTTCTTTGAAGATATTTTCACTGCTCATTTGACACACCCCAAAAGCAAGGCAATTATTGCCATTCTGACTGGAATCCCATAATGCGCCTGATTAAAATAATATGCATGCGGTTCAATATCAACTTCTTCGGAGATTTCATTGACCCTCGGCAGAGGATGCATGATTTTCATATTTGGTTTAGCTGTTTCTAAAAGTTTTTTGTTTAAGATAAACACATTTTTGACTTTTTCATATTCCTGCAAATCAGGAAACCTTTCTTTTTGTATTCGAGTCATGTAAAGAATATCTACTTTACCAATAACATCCTGCATATTGTCAACAATATGATAATTAATATTACTCTTTTGCAAATCTTCAATGATATAATTCGGCATTTGAAGCTGCTCAGGCGCGACAAAATACATTTCAGCATTGAACATTGCCATTGCAGCAGCCAAGCTATGAACTGTTCTGCCGTATTTTAAATCTCCCACCATTGCTATTTTTAAGTTTTCAAGTTTGCCCTGTGATTGTTTAATTGTATAAAGGTCAAGCAGCATTTGAGTAGGATGCTGGTTCGAGCCATCGCCACCATTGATTATAGGAATTTTAGAAGCCTCTGCGGCTAATCTTGCTGAACCGTCAACCTTATGGCGCATAACCACTATATCTGCATATCCTTCGACAATTTTTATTGTGTCATATAAAGATTCGCCTTTGGATCTTGAAGTTGATTCTTCTCCAGAGAAACCTATCACTGAACCACCCATTCTTTTCATCGAGGTTTCAAAACTCAATCGTGTCCTTGTGCTTGGCTCAAAGAATAAGGTTGCCAAAATCTTTCCTTTACAAAGCTCTGAGCAGTCTTTTTTATTCATTTCTTCAGCTGTCTTCAGGATGTAAAGTATTTCCTCTTTTGTAAAATCACTGATAGATATAATATCTTTTTTTTTAAGCATTTAAATCACCATTGGATTTGTGTTTGTTTTCGTCTGTTGAACAATATATAAAGAAATGACTTAAAAAAGCAGATAAGTACAGCAGAGAACAAGCAATGGGTTCTTTTATTGGTAGCATCTTAAAAACTAAAGTCAGAATGAAATGATTTATATGTTTTATTATTATGGAAAAGATATAATTAAATTATTAGTATTTGTTTAGTAATGTGGCGCAGCCATGTTCATTATGATAAAACTAAAGCGGGTAGGTCGTTTGTAGTCAGCTGTTTTTTATGTTTTTCCGTTTACGACTAACGACAAACAGTTTAATTGATAAACAGTTATTCTTTTTCATGAGACGGTGGCTGCGCCCACAAACTGATTGGGAGCTTAATAACTTGTTATAAATGGAAAAAAGTGGCTAAGAAACAGAACTCAGCTAAACAAGTACAATTATTGTAAAAACAAGATTAATGGAGGAAGTAAATAATTATTGAAAAATGTAAAAAGTGGTTAAAAAATCAAAATACCTTGTTGTTATTGCTGAGTTGTACAAAAACTTTTAATAACATATAACAAAATAGATTAAATATTAATAGATAAGAGTATATAAAACGTTAATTCAGGATTAAAAAAGGTGAGCTAATGGGTTGGTTTTCAAAGAAAAAAGGATTAGATACACCACCATCATTAGATGCACCGCCACCTATCAGTTCTGAGGATAAACAAAGCTTTGGGTTAAGCGAGCCAGATATTCCACCAATTCATTCTATGTCTGACATGAAACAAAAAGAGTTCAGAATGAAAGAATTTAAAATTGGCTCTGATGAGGAAGTGCCATTGCCACCTTCAGAATTAAAAGAAGAAAAGGATGCGTTTCCTGAATTTCCTAGTTTTCCAGACCTGCCTAAAGAATTCCCTGAAAATATTAAACAGGAAAAAAAGTATAAAGAAATGCAGTTTGTACAGGAGGAAGAAACACCGCCTGAAATAGTTTCAAGACTGCCTTTTGAGCATTATTCTCAAAAAGATTTTCCAAGCGAAGATGAAATCAAAGAAATATTAAAGCCTAACATTCCGGATTTTGACAGGCTACTTAAACAAGACACTAAACAAAAACCGAAAAGAATTTCTTCATTTATTACACTTACTCAATATAAGATGATAATGCTGCAGGTTATGCAGATGAATGATTTGGTTGAAACACAGATTGATACTGTAACTAGACTGGGAAATATTCAGGAAGAGAAAAACGGAAGATATAATAAATTCCAAAGTGATTTAGAAGGTGTTTACAATCAGTTTACAAAATTAGACGAGCTTATTTTCGGAAAAAACGAGGTTGGTTAAAATGGGTATTGTAAGTGATAATTCAATGTTTATTAAAATGGAGACTTATAAGGAAGCATTGGCAGCAATAGATCTTATCAAAGGCAAGATTGACGACGCAAAAAAAAGTTTGATTAGAATAAATGACCTGAAAAAAGAAGAAGAGGTTGAAATGGAGATTTGGAGAAAGATGGTTAATGACGTCGAAGTAAAACTGCAGAGAGTTGACCAAACATTGGTTAATGCCGGACATAAGTAAGAGATATACATATAGAGCAATTAATTTTCATACAAATTAAAAAAATAAGAGAAACTAGAGGAAAAATGACACAATATTTTATCGAAGTTTATCCGCAGGATAAATTAAGGATAGAACTGCTTACTGCACAGAAAGGATTAGTTGATTGTATGAAAAGATGCGAGATATTTAAAAGAGTAAGAGAAGAAAAAGTAAAAGAAACAGCTAACTTAAAAGCTAAATTAAAAGAAGTCATTGTCCTGTTTAATACATTTAAAGAGCAAATGCCAAAATTAAAGATTAAGATTGAAGAGAAAGAAATTCCCAGAAAAGAAAAACCTAAGTCACTTTATGATTATTCTAAGCAGTTGCAGGAACTTGAAAAAAGCATAGTTGATATAGAAAACAGGCTGAAAGGATTGGGGAATTAGTTCTGTTTTGCTGAGATTTTTATTCTTAGAATACTTTTATTTTGTTTTAAGTCAGTTCTTGGGACGCAGTCCACCGTCTCATGAATAATTAGTAGTTATTTGTTCTTCGTTTTTAGTTTTTCATTACAAATAGCGAAGAACGAATAACTGTTTTATCATAGTGAACGTGTTGGACATGCCAGGAATGAAACATATAAAAACTGAGGGGATAGGGAAATTCGTCTTACGACGAAATCCTTATCGACTTCGTTGCTAAGTATTCGAACCCTAGTAGGCAATAAGCGAGCTTTTGGGCAAGCCAAAACCTCGGAAAATGTCATCTGTGGTATTTCACTTCGTTCAATACCACTTTCATATTATACACATGTCCTTGCAATTAATCTTGAGAAATATAAACTGAGGGGATAGGGACATTCAAGCTAACGCTTTAGTTGAACTTCATCGTTAACCATTTGAACCCTAGTAGGCACTAAGCCAATAGATGACTTATATTTGGTTTCTTCATCGCACTCTTGAAAGAGCTCTCAGCACCCAAATACCTTGAGTCTATCCCGTTTGGCCACTCCGGCATCCCCTCAAGATATAAAGAAATATGATTTATTTATAAAGTTAATCAGAAAAAAGTTTATCAAAAAAATATTTACTAACTATAAACAAAAAGTAAATATCAATCTGGCCTATAACCCAACGGCACTGGCATCTCGCATTTCATTTCTTTAAGCATTTCCTGATGGTAAGGCAATAATAAAACCTGGGCGCCATACTCATACCCTTTGCCGTGGCCAAAGAAACTGCCAATCCAACCGCCTACTGCAGATGATCCCATAATAAACCATTTACCGCCAACCCAGCTAACTGCTTTTGCCTGCGGCAGATATTTGAGCACTAAAGTAAGAACTCCGCCAACACCGCCGCCAACCTTTGAACCTAAAACAACTGCTTCTGCCTCAGAATAATATCCTTTTTTTGGATAATAAAATAAAACAATATAATCACTTGCAGTGTTTATCGAAGAAGTATCCTGCTCTTTAATCTTTTTTTGCATTTCCACGTCTGTTGCTACGCCTGATAAATATTCTATGTATGTCTTTGTTCCAAATAATGCGGGTGTGTTTTTTGAGGCTATAAAATTTAACAGCCCATTCACTTCATTGTTTTTCGCATCTTCCTCGAATGAGATGACACTGCAGACAACACAATATTCTGTTGTTTCGCCGTGAACTTTAGAGAATAAATTTACATTGCCTTCATTAAATTTATACCAGCACCCTGCCATTTGGTCTGCTATAACTTTGTTTATGTAATAATTGTCAGTTTCCTTGCCATTGTATTCTTTGATTTTTTTGTAAATAATTGGACAATTTATGTCTTTGCCTGATTTTTCTATCGACTCCTGTGCCCCGGTTAAGGTTGCCAAAACTGTTGGCTGTTTGAATGATGCCAGCATTGTTGATTGCCTGCAATTATTAAGAGAAGTTGTTTCTTTGTATTTGATAAAAAGATTTGATTCAAACAATAAAATAAACAATAAAAACAGCATAATGAGTACACCGACGAGGGTAAACGTCATCATTTGTGATTTTTTTGTTTTAGTGTTCATTTGGTTTTTATTGCAAAAAATAAACTAATTCATAAAATTCTCGCAAAGATAAGTGGTGATTTGATCGCTTGGAACTAAAAACACATGTGAAGGAACATCAAATTTAGCGCTTAATCCTAATTGGTCTAATATCTGAACAATATTCTGGCTGCTCCAGACAAAGTAAATAATTTGATAAGTATTAGTGACAGAAGGTATTATTGAAGTTGACTGGTCAATAACCAAAGACTGCGGGTTATAATAAGGCAGGTCTTTTTCATCTGAATCTGACATCTCCTCGCCCATCACAAGCAGATTAACATTGTGTTTATTAGATATTGCATTCATATAAAGATGATCATAATATGTTTCTTCTGTTCCCTTAATTGTGTTTGTTGACATAAACTCAGCCAGCCTGTTTAAAGAACCCAAAGAACCAGAATTTACAGCGCTTCCATCAAAAGTTACCAACGCGCATCTTGCACAATTTTTGTTTGTGGTTAATAAATTAGCTTCAAATATATCTTTGCCGTGGCCAAACTTATCCCAACAGTTTACCATCTCATCAGAAAGAGTTTTATAAACAAACTCTTCTGGCAAATTATCTTTGAATGTTATCTGAACCTTGGTCTTTTCGCCCTCTTTAAACTTGAAAGGTAAAGGTTTGTCATCTTTAGTAATTTTGTCATTGTAAATCCTAATCATACTCTGCGGACATTTTTCTCTTATAACACTAAAAGAACCTACCTTTGTAAACTGTCCAGCTCCTATAGTAAACTTGCAAACCTCTTCCTTTGATTTAAGACCAGACCAATTAAGAAAGCTAGGAGCAATAACTAATGCAACTATAAAAAACAGTAAAACTAATATAATTTGTGTAAGCCTTGGCAAGGCTATTCCTCTTTTTTTATTATTAAGCATGATGATTAACCGGCATTCATTGTGTTTAATCTGTTTTGTGTTTGATTTATTTATTTATTATTTGTATTAATGTTCTTATTTCAAAATTTTAAAAATCCCTATTACAGATAATACCAGCGCTGCAAATACTAAAAGTATGATTATTGTTTTCACTAATGATTCCCAATCGCCTTTTTTGCTTAGTTTAAGTTTAGTTAGCATGGTGATAATAAAATGATGCTCCGCACTGCATTATGCTTGTATAGAGTTATCTTTTTTGGATATATTTAAATGTTTGTTAAATATACCTGCTAAAATAAGGGCGTTTTAGTGGGTTTTAAGGTGTTTTAGAGATATAAAGAAAGAGACAGAGAAGTTATAGCAGAGATGAGAAACTCTATGAATCTTGATAAACTAATAAATAAGCATCTAAATGAGCAGTTAAAAGACTCTAAACTCAAGAAAGCAAAAGAATTTGTTAAAAGATATTATCCTGAAATAGTTGCGCCGGTTTATTTTGGACTGGAAACACTGCTAATGCATAATTTAAATAGTTTTGGTGGTGTGACTGAGACAATTAATCCAACTATAACAGATGCTGGAATTGGTTCTATTTTTTTATATGCAAGCCTTTATGCACACAAGCACAGGACAGAGGAAAGAGTAAAAGTTGAACCGAAAGGAGTCTGGAAAATATTAAACTATCCTATTTCTGCCGGATTGGCATTATGGTTTCTAGTGCATAATGAAATGATCAGATTTGATTTATATTTGTTAACTGGTTTATTTAATGAACACAGAATTGAACCAAGATATGGCGAATATGTCATTCTTGAGCCTAGTTGGTTAATGCCTAAGCTTGAGTATGAAAGAATGGGGTTTATTAATTTCATTAATGGATATGTTTCCAGAAGTTTTGCTTATTTAGCCATATCTTCTGCTCCTTTTTTTGGGGTAACACAAGCAATATTTGACTCGTTAAAACCATTATCTAATCCTGAGCAGAGAAAAGTTACATGGCTGGGTTTAAGATTAGTGTATAATTTGTTCAGAAGAAATCATAAAAAATATTTAGAGATTAGTGAAGAAATAGAACATCTTTCTCTTGAAGATTATGCTGCAAACCTTTCAAAGGCATACGCTTATTCAATGATGAGTGATGATAATAATGCTTTGTTTGAACTAAGAAAAGCCAATGAAAAATTGCCTTATAAAAAAAAGGTTAGATTTATGAGATCTAATTTATTTATAGAAAGATTGAATATGTACCTAACTGGATTTTTAGAAACATTGCAACTAAAAAAAAGGCTGAAAGAAGCAAGAAAAGAAGGAAAGTTAAGTAAAGATATTTTAGTATTGTACTGCAACAGAGCATACAGTTATAAAGTACGTGGAGAACATCTTAAATGCCTCAAGACATTTGAAGAAGCATTAAATGTATTTTCAGATAGCCTTGAGCTGAAAGTATTGTATGCTGAAGAACTTGAGAATGGAAATGACGACGAGAAAAGAAAAGCAATTAATATTCATAAAGCGATTTACCAAAAGATTGAAACTGACGAAAAGTATGCGCTTGAAAGCTGCGGAGAAACAACCAAACAAGTAAGGCAGATAAGCGGCGAAGCAAGCAAATTCCTAAATGCAACTTATATTTACAAACAAGATTCTCGTGATGAAACAGAGAAAGCCAGCACTAATCTAAGTCAAGCACAAGAAATACATGCAAAGATGTTAAAAGAATTAATGCATGAGTATGAAAAAGACCAAAATAGGTTATGTGACGACGAGAACAGAAGACTACAGATATTAAAAAGATTAGGATTCAGTGAAAATATAACCTATATTGAGTATGACAATAAACTTGTGCAGGTTATGAGAAGAAGCATTGGTTTAACGCTGCTTGAGAAAATAAATAGTTGTTCTGAGCCAGAAGCGGAAAAGGTTACTATAGAAATTCTTACTATGCTTGCATTTATTCATGCTAAAATGCCTGTTGAAGGAAAAGCAACAAGAAAAAGCAGAGAATATTTTGACGACAGAGTTGGAAGATTAAAACAAGAGTATGATATTGATGCAAAGATTATAGATAAGCTTCTGGCAGGGTATATAGTTGATGCAAGGATTAATTCAGAATATGTATTCAACAAAGATGCGCATCCTGAAAATTGGATAATAGAAACTGGCTTAATTCCGAAATTAAGAGGAGAAAGGATTATTGCAATTGACTGGGATGAGAAAGGCACGATTGAACAGGCGCAGGAATTGGTTAATTTGTTAAATTATTCAGGAAAAATGAGCTGGGAATTCAGGATAAATGCAGCAAAACATTATTTTAGGGAATATTCATATTTTAGAACGCTTAGAATACAAGATACAGAAGCACTAAATGTGCCAGATAGAAGCATAAAATCTGAAAAAGCAGATGAACAAGAACAGGAATTATTTACCCTGAAATATCTTAATTCTGTCTACGAAAGAGCCATTGCATTATGCTTTGCCTGGAGCTCTCCGTCTAGACCTAGAATACAACCATTGAGAGCACAGATTCTTGGTAGCGCAATGGAATCAATTGATATAATTAAAAGAGAGTACAGAGAATTTTATATATATCACTGCACAGAATTTGTTAGAAGGGATACTGGGTTAAAATTGTTGAGGGATTATTTTATGCATAATTAGCTATTAGTTGTTGATTATCAGGATTATTTGTTTTTTTTGTTTTCATTTAAACATTCATCGCAATAATTGAAGCTGAAAAATCAGTTGCCTGTGTTATCAAGACAATTAAATGGCTAAGAATTTCTTTATCAAGACCGCTTAATTTCAATGAAGATGTTTTTGACATGATTTGTTTTTTGAGTTCATCAATAGCGTTTAATTTAGTGATATTAAAATTAAATAAAATATCATAATATTGTTCAAGATAATTGTTGGCAAGCTCAAAAATGTCAATAAGTTCCTTTGATATCTGCGGCTGGATTTTAATATCAGTATTCTTTTTTTCCAGTTCGTTAATTATATATTTGTAATTGTCACATATCTTCTCTAAATTCCAGATGATTATATACTGAAATACTGATTTTTCAAACCTGTGCTTGTTAACCAATCTTTCACAGAAATTAGTCAGCTGATTGTTAAGAAGCTCTTTTTCTTTTATTAACTGTAATTTATCATAATTCTTGGTTTTTAAACATTCAATCAGCTCACTGCCCATTGAGATGGTAACGCGAAATGAGCGTCTTAAGGCAGCGTCAAATTCCTCTTTGTTCTCTTTAGAAATAGATTTCAATATTACAACATTTTTTGTTTCAGAGATTATGTTAAATCCTGTGAAAAGGTTTTTCATTAACTCGTAGATTAATTTAAGCTGGTCTTTGTCAATATAATTTATTTCAAGTTCATCATACCCTGATTTGTGCAGTGCAGAAAGATACCATCTAATAACACGCTCATTAAGATTCGCGATATTAATTCTTATAGAAGCTGTTGCTCCAAGCTGATTTTGAGAAGAAATAATTAAGCCATCATTAAATTCTTTTAAATCTACTTCGTCACCTTTGCTGATGTTAAAACGTTTGACCCATTCAGACGGCAGTGAAATCACAAAGGTTTTGTCTGCTATTTGGATAACTTTTCGTTTCATATAGATAAGAAAGTTAAACTAGTATTTAAAAGTTAATAGAAAAAGTGTTTGTTTAGCTGATTAATGTCTTTTTTAATAGGTTTATTAGAAAAGTAAACTTGAAAAAATAAATTAATTAAAATAGTGAGACGTGTGGCTTCGCCTTGGAACTAAAACAAAAAAATAAAAATAAAAAATTATTCCTGAATTTCAGAAAAATCTTGCGGTATGCAGCAGACTTGGTTAGGATCAACCTTTTTCTCTTCAGTCAAACATTTGCTTGTCTTGTCCTGCACATAACCATTCCCGCATTCAAACATGCATTGTGCGCCTTTTACTTTCAGGCAGTCAGAAATACCTATATTGAACAAAGCTAATCTTCCTGTAAATATTGCAGCGATAATAACTAAAACCAGCAATGCAATTATAGCTACAATTATCATATTAAGCGACAAATCACCTTTTTTAAACATTTGCTCCACCTCGTTTATTTTATTTTTATTGTTATATATTTTATAATTATCTGTTAAGTCTAATATATAAAGATTATGTATATTTAACAATAATATTAATGATTTAGCTTATATCTCTGGACATTCGCCACCCATACATAACCAGATTTCCAATACTTGGTCAGTTGGATAAATTGGCAGGGTGTAAGGCGTTACTTCCATGCTTTTTGCCCTTGCAAACTCCTCTGAAAGGTATGATTGATTGATATACGGCGCATTGTTCTGCACTTTAACAACAAAATGATAAGGCTGACCTCTTTCTTCTAATGGTTTAAGTATTTGTGAAATGCCACAATCAAGAGCATTTTTTCCATTAATTATACTTTGACAATCTGGATTGTCTTTGTATATAATAGACAGTTTCTCGCTATTTTTGCAAATAATTGTGCTTCCACCGCCTGCTTTAACCATATCAATAAGCAAGTCTTCCATTGTTGTATCTTTAGTGCATCCAGAGCCTGTCTTCAGCATTGCACTGATTATGCTTGTAGATAAATCTTTCTGGATAAAACTCTGTAATGGATCATCTTTTGGCTTGAAATAAACAACAGAAACAACAAATAAAACTATTAAAGTAATAATAACTACAATAATCATTAATCCCATGATTTCTGTCTGCGCTCTTTTTGAGTTTTTGTGTTTCATTTTTCTTATCTGGTTCCTGCCTTAGCCGTAAACCTCTAACTCAATAAATCCAAAACAGTTTGAATCGGTTAAAGAATCATAAAGTGTGACTGGAAAAAATAATATGTTTAGTGAGCCTGCTTGTTCTTCATTTACATATTTATTATCAAACATAAGAATACCTTCTTTTGAAATTAGAGGTCCTTCAGATGCAAATGCCTGTTTTATGGTAATCTTTGCATTAGGAAACAGCTGCGCATAATATCTCTGATAAACTGGTTTGTTTTTCAGGACTTCGCTAAAGATTAATAGTTTAGCAATATCTATACAATCAAACTCTTCTGTTGCCTGCACTGTGCACTGCAATTCTGGCAGAAATTTGATGGCCAAAGCCATGTCTATGGAACGTTTTGCATTGAACTCGTCATTATCTTGTTTAGTTAAATGTGTTTGAACCTTTGCATAAAATACTAAACCCATTGTCAACAGAATAAAGAAGATTATCAAAACTAAGATAGATTCGCCGATTTTTAGCTGCGCATGTTTTTGTTTAATGTGTTTTGTATGTTTCATGTTTTAATTTTGAATTTTTATTTTAAATGTGTATATGTTATTTTGGTTTTAAAAGACATTATTTCGATTTTGAATAATGCTATTAATACAATCGTGGACATGAGTTAATTATTGCCTTATTATTTGTATCTTCAGCTGTCTGAAATATCTTTGTGATTGAATAAAATGGTGTCTTATAAGCGTCTTCTGTAAACTCTTTGGGATATTCTATTGTCTCGTCTGGAAGTAATGCAAATTCCTGATAAACTTGAGTGCAATGTGAGAACTGATCATTGTCAGCGATATATTTTGCAAGATAAAGTGCCCTGTATCTGTAAATATCATAAACCCTGTTAAGATGATTAAACGATTTTCGCATATTGCATTCGAAAAAATCAGCGTCTTCTGAAAATATTGCACCCACTAATGCTTCTTTGCCGTAATATCCTATCTTCTTCTGCTTGTCATAGCTAAATCCTTCCAGAACCTGTTCATTTGATAAAAATATTGCTGTTCCTTCAAAACTTGGTGTCAAAACAACAACGTCAAAAATCATATCTGACAGTATATCTTCGTTAATCACAGCAGAAGTATCATCAAAAGGGTAAAAAAAGACAAACCTGATTTTTTCATGACCCTGATCTTCAATTGAAGGTAATTGCTCTTCTTCAATCAATTCTGAGGTTAAGAATTCATTGTCTGACATTAATGCAAATATTTTTTCTGCAAAAGTTTTTGATTCTGAGATTGAATTTTTGTAGACGAGAATATATCTTATATTTGGCGATGTCAGATAAAGAAAATTTGAAACCTTAAAAGGAACGCCCCAATCAAGTGTCCATGTGATTAAAAAGTCGCTGTTAATTTCATCATTGGCAAATATGACTTGGTAAGGTGTTGGCTTGTTAACGCCGGTATCACCCATAGAAAAATCTGAGCTGCATCCTTCTTCAGTGCAATCCGGAAAACAGGTAAACCTGAGCTTAAGATTAGGTATTTCTAATTTTGACGCTGATTTTGTTGATGATGTTGCACCTTTCATAATTGAATCTATATCATACAAAACCTTGCCAGCTAATTTAAGATTAGAATTCTCTAAATAAGATTTGCCGATAAACACAAAGAAAAGCAGGATAACTGTACCTACAACAAAGATAAATATCCAGTTGAACTGTACTTCTATTACACCTTTTTTGTTCATTTTATTGTAAATTTAATTAAAATATTAATTTAAAAGATTAATATAAATTAATAACAAGCTAAATGATTATGCCTCTGAAATTTTCACACCATTGCCTATGCCAATAATTTTTAAAGTAATTTTTCTGTCTGTAACTTCAAAACATTTGTAGCCATTACTATCGTCAACAACCATTTTTGTCAGATTAATTGGTGATTCCAAAACAAACGGAACAGTCATCACGTTTTGTGTGCCAGACTGCCATGCATCGCACATTACAACGTCAAGGTCTGGAAGCGAAGGGCATCCATTTTTATAAGCATCTATTGTGAAAAAACATACCTTCTTTACTTCTTTAGGCACAGTATATGCTGCTTTTTTCCAGCTGCCGTATTTTGTGACTAAAACATCGACATCATTCTGCAGGCTTGTCTTGAACTCTACAAGATCAACTGATTCAACCTGCTTGACAATCTTACCGATATATTTAATGCCTAACAACAGCATTGTGCCTATAACAAACAAGGCTAAAATGTAAAAGAACATTTGTTCAACCTGCGATTTCTTTGTTTTAATGCAGTTTGTTTTTGATGTTAGTAAATTAGTAAATAGTTTCATAACCTCACCTGTTTTAACTTTATATAATTCTAATTCATTTTTTGTTTCAATAATTTTTTGTGATATTGTTATTTGATTATTATTTTCTACAGATTATCTTATGTAAGTTATCTCTTATTTTTATCTCTTATTTTTATCTCTTCTTTGAAATAGTTGATAATTGTTTAAATGCATCCTTGCCTTTGCCTAATTTTGACATTGCAGATTCTTTTTTCAGCTTTGAAAGTTTATCAATTGCTGAAGAAGAGGCAGTTAGCTGTTTAACAGCTTTCTTTTTAGGTTTAAGGAATTCTTTTGCTTTAAGTTTGGGTGTTTGTTCTTTTTGTTCAGGCTGTTTTTTAGTTTCTTGTTTTTGTTGTATCTTTGTCTCTTTTATTTCTTTTAACTCTGTTTGTTTAAGTTTTATTTCTTCTTTAGCTACACCAGTTTCGGGCTTGAATACTTCTGAAATCTGTATTTTTGGTTGTGTTGGTGTTTGGGTTTGTATTGATGACCGTTGTAAGATTTTTGGTTCTTCTTTTACTTGATTAGTTCTTGCATCTGCTAAATTTTGTTTTGTTTCTAATTTTTCTTTTTGTTCATCAGCACTTTCAAATGCGCCGAATATTTTATTTCTCTGTTTAAGTTTTTCCTGTGAACGTTTTTCTCTAAACTCTTTAGGCAAAGGTTTAAAGAATCTGTTAAATGTCTGTCTTATACTGATTGGTTTTGATTGCTGCATCTTGGTTTGTACTGACGATTGCTGTTGGGGTTGTGAGAATGGTGATAATGGTCTTGACTGCATTCTTTGTTGCGTTTTAGGATATTTTTCTTTGAAAAAATAAGCAGTATAATAGTAATATCCTCCGCCGCCAATACCTGCGATAATAAGAAGCATAATTAACCATATCCACCATGTTGAAGGCTCGTCGGTTGGCTCTGTTTTTTCTGGTGGGATTTCACATGCTTTGCATGATCCACCACAATCTATTCCTGTTTCATCTTGGTTTTTAATTTCATCATCACATGTTTCTTCTTCATCTGGTGAAGGAATAATTTCACAAACATTTAGGCAACTACCGCCACAATCTATACCCTGCTCCTGTCCGTTTTGAACATTATCATCGCAGCTTGGCAATGTACAAAATCCTGATTTACAAAATCCTGTGCTGCAGTCGCTGTTTATGTTGCAGTTCATTCCTTCAGGGCAAGAAGCGCAACTGCCACCGCAATCTATGTCTGTTTCTAACTGGTTAAGTATATTGTCTTCACAGCTTGCACTAATGCAAATGCCGCTTTCACATTTACCGCCGATACAATCAGCGCCTGTGTCACAATTTTTGCCATTACTGCATTTTTGACAGCTCCCACCGCAATCTATATCAGTCTCATCACTGTCGAGAACATCATCTTTGCAAACATCAATGTTACTGATATTAACTTCAAAACCTGGATCATAAGTTGTATCAACATAAGTACTATTGCTTGCTATTGTGCTGACTAAACCAACAGAGTTTATTGCTTTAACATTCCACCAGTATGTTGTTTCGTTATTTAAATTAAGATTATGTATGGTTTTCTTTTCATTATCAGTTACTGACCAATCAAATATATCTGCAATACCTTGTTTAGTGCCGATTGAATAATTATATCCTTTAATCTGTGTGTTATTATCATAAGCTTCCCAGTTTGCTGTCAATGTGTTTAATGAACTAGTGTATGGCTGTGTTTTTACCTGAACAATAGGGGGTGATAAGTCAACAGTGAACACAAAATCGTCTGATATTGGCCCTTCTGCTGCAGTAAGGCACTCAAAATAAAAGTCATGCTCCCCTTCGATTAATGTTAATGGACCGCCAGTATGGACTTTGTATGCATCTACTCCTTCTGTAACTGTTTTCATATAGTATTGATCAATTAATTCTTGTGTCGGACCAAAAGTGCATTCTGTTGATTTTTTTGTTGTATGAAGCTCAAAATTAACAGATGTATAACCAATGAATTGTGTGGGTTTAACCATTTCCATACCAGTAAATTGCGATGTGTCAACTGAGAATGTTATTTTTGCTTCGTTGGAAATATGCATTGAAGCTGGCTCTGTTGGACCATTGTCGCACTTGACATAATAAGTATAATTTTTCTTGTCTTGGAGATTGGTTAAAGGATGTTCGTTCACATAACTTAAGTTTTGTGTTTCATAATCTTTGAAAAGCGACATTGTGAAATAAGTTGAGTTTTCTTTCTCTGAGAACTTGCATCTTGATTTATCATTAGTTATTATTGTAAGGTTTGTTTCCAACGGAGGCTCAATTATAGACGGCGGACTTTTTCCGTCGCTGGGCTGGATAAAACTGTTTTCTATCGACGGAGGTGTTGTGTCCCATATTAAATCAATTTCTTTGATATCAAACACACCACCTGGAAATGTGCACTTGACATAAACAGTATAATATGTTTCTTCTTTCATACCTGGGAAATTAATGTGATTCTTGAATTTCTTACCTTCAATCTTCTGCATTTGTGACGTGAAGCCTACCTTTGGATTTGTTGATAAAGCACAGCTTTCTGCTGCAGGAAGGTCTTTAGTTGTTTCTATGATTAAATCAAACTCTTTTGTCTCAGAAACACCTTTTGGAGGTGAGATGACTTCAAACAAATTGCCGTCAAAATTTGAAACCATGATATAATATTCATAAGTTTCAGATGTTTTTCCTGAACGGTCAGTTGCACCCAGCACAATCTTGTTAAGGCCAGATGAAAGAGTTAATTCTTGTGAGAATTGATTGTTTGCATCGATAGTAAATGTTTGGGTTGATTTTAGTTCTGGGGGTGTTTGGGCCTGCCCTGTTTGCTGAGAATCAATCTGCTTTGCCAATGATTTCAAATAATCTTCTGTGATAGGATAAACATCTATTGTGAGCTTGTTTTGTGGTGGGGGGTTTGCTTCAGCATCGCTGTCAACAACCTCACCGTTTATTGTGAATAGTGGTGTGAAATATTCATAAGCATTAATCATTTCTGTATGTGGCTTTAATAATGGAACATCTATTGTCGGGCCAGAATTAGAATCTATTAACAGCTTTACGCACTGTTTTTCTTCAATACTGCCGCCGTATGAACTTAAATCAGGTGGATATGTATCTTCTTTTGACTGGAAGCATAACCATTGCGGCTGAGGTGCGGGCGAGATTTTAACTGCTGAATATGATTCATATGACGCGCCTACTGAAGTACCGGAACTTGTATCAAAATTAATATCGCATTTGGCTGAGCCTGTTTCTATACAATACTTTGTTTCTTCGCATCCAAAACCATATTCTGGTTCATCATTGCATTTTAAGTAAACTGATTGTGAAGCTTCCTGTTTATTATACCATTTTGATATATCAAATGTGTTTCCAGCAGAATCTGTCAATGAGGTTTTTGGCGGGGTTGTGTCGTAGACAAACTGAATCTCGTCTTTATGTAATTTTCCTGAAAATTTGCACATTACTTTGAACTCGTAAACTTTGTTGTCTATCAAAGAGAATGGCGTCGAATATTTAGTAAATATGTCTGCCTGTGTTTTTGAAGCAAAACCACTTAACACATCAAAAGTATCGCCTGTGCCTATCCTGCAATCGTCGTTCGGGCTTTTGTGTGTGGTCTTTATCTCAAGATTTACTGGGCTGTAATCTATTACTCCTTCTGGCAATGAGCCTTGAATTTCCTGATCAGCATCAATCTTTACAGAAGTGGTTTTATTAATCTTGTTGCCTAACTTATCTTCGCAGACAACTGTATAGAAATATGTTCCGTCGCCTAAATTGTCATAAACTGCCTGGAAAGAGCTGCCTGACTCGTAATTAATCTTTTTAATGCCTTCATAATCTTCAAAAATATCATAACATATTGCTTTCTCGTCGAGTTCTACTGATAATAATACACTGCTTTGCTCAAACGGATAAGACTGGTCAAGCGTTAAATATGGTGTAATGGTTATTACAGGCGGTTTATTATCAATATTAAACGTGAAATATTTGATAGGTTCAATATTATGTGCGCCATCTTCTGAATAGAAAAACATTGTTTGCTGACCGCTTTCCATAGACAATATTTTTGATGCTGCACCTGCGTCTGGAACAAACAAAGTGTCAGGATAACAATAATTAACTTCTTCTTCAGTTACACCCTCTTTGAATGCTGGATCTTCTTTATATTGCGTTATGATTTCTTTAGGCAATGGTGTATTGTCAGGGAAACAATAATATGTTTTTAACTCGCCTGAGCTTGGCCTTCCTTCTGGTGTCGGGTCATTGATGGCAAACTTTAATTCTATCTGCCCGACATTTGACGGCGCAATAACTTCTGTCTGCGGCGGTGTGATGTCGATAGCTTTCTCGCCAGCAACATCATACTTGCCATCACCATTAGCATCTCTTATACAAGCATCAGTGTCATCTTTCCATTTACATATTTTAAAATCAAGAAGGTCATGGCTAGGTTCAATAATAGAATTATCGCCCCAGATTCGTTTTCCTGATTTATCATAAGTGACATTTACATCAACAGAATGTGCACTATCATAATTTGGGGTACTATAGCTGGCATGACAATCTTTTTCAGTATCATAATTAGAACATGTTATTTTAGAAGATTCTACGCACGATTTTTTGACTTTGTCAAAATAACACAATGTTGTTTCTGAGTTAAAATTAGTTTTACAACTATCAGCATTACAACCGCCAAATAATTTCGACGTCAGTTTATTGCACATGTCGCAGGTTTTATAATTTGTTGTATCGTCAGTGCAAATGCCTAGTTCCAGTTCAGAAGTAAACGTATCAAAAGCAACCCACTGACAATCGTAAGGCAAACATTTGTTATTGCTACCTGTGTCTGCATTTAGTACATTACACGCTAATTGTGATTTATAATTAGAGCAACTACCAATATTTTTGCATGAATCATACGCATCTTTAATTGTGTTGGTTGCATCATAATAACAAACAGAATTAAGATAACACTCTTCTTCAACAGTTGATGATTTATATCCGTAATATTCTTCTGGAACTGATAATATATTATTACTGCCTAAACTGCCATACATATTAAAAGGGTTACCGCAGAATATGCACGGTGTGTTAAGGGCGCAGGTTGTTGCAATCACACCATTGGTATCTTTTGTTTCCATGCAAACTTCTTCAGGCCATTCTCCTGAACTGCCTTCACAAGATTCCACTTGCAGTTTATTATTCTCGTCGCAAGAATATTTTTTTGTTTCAGAGCCGAGAAAATCAGGATTGTTTCTTATACAAAAATGACCAGAATGACTTAAACACATCTTTGAACCAGATTTCATGGTAAAGGCAATAAGTATAATCTTTTTCTGACATGATTTTTGTGTCGAATATTGCATAAATCTTTTCAGGTTTAGCGCCTGGCTGTAAGATACCATTATCGCCGAAACAATCGGTTTTCGTTGGATTTTCATTATTATCTAATTGTTCTAATAAACAATCCATATTATCAGAAACATCAACAAATTTTGTGCTTGTTTCTAAAGTAATTGTACCATCGTTATTCACATCACAGCTTCCAGCTGTTCCGTCACATCTTAACACTTTTAACTTAACTTCTGGCTCTTGACATTCAAAATAAAAGCTTAGGTTTAATTTTGCTTGGCCATAAACATGCTGCACTTTAAGGTTTTGTGCTGGTTTATGAAGATTTAAACATTCGCAGGCTCCGCAAGTATCTGGAACACCGTCGTTATATTTGCAGTCATTAACTCTGCTCTGTCCATTAATAGGGAAACAGCATTTCCAATAATCGTCTGACTCGTCGAAATAAGAAACGGTTAGACTAGATGTTTTACCACAACCATATGGAATAATTACTTTGCCTGTTGCTCCATCTTTAGTTGCACCCTTATCCATTGAACATTTTAAAGTATAACATTTAGTATCCTCACAATTGGTAGCACCATTATTATCATCGTCATTCTCAGCGCCGAAACATTGTTCAGGAGCGCCAATTGGTTCAGTTAATCCTTTTACAAACACACCATTTGTGCAATTGTAAGTAGTTTTGCCGCTATTATCTATCACGTAAATTGTTTCTCCTTCTGTACATGGCCCACATGGCACTTTACTGCATTTGCCAGCGCAACAATATTTGCCTGTTGCATACGTTTTTTGTTCAAAAAGAGGATTAATGAATTCTGGAAAACCACAAACATCTTTTCCGCACTGGCAAAGACCTTTGTAAGTGCCTTGGTCTTTTGTGTTTTCTCCGACACTGCACTCGTCAAAACTGCATGATTCTGACATGCCAAAAGATTTAGTGCAGCATGGATCTGGTGTTTTACCATTAGTTAAAAAAGTTTTATAGTCTGCATATTTTGTATTATCCTGTGCTTGATAAGAAGATTCGTAAAATCCATAGTAATCTATCTTTCCATCTCCATCATTATCTATCTGGTCACTGCATTCTTTTTCTGAAGCAGTTGCCTCTTCAGAATCATCTTCGGGAGCAGAACAACCTACTTCATCAGGATAATCTATCAAACCATTATTATCGTCATCAATACCATTCATACAAGCTGGCAGTTTTCCTTCGTCGCCTGAAAGAGCGGTTAATGAATTGCAATAATTTGTACATAACGCAGGGCTTGAAACAGAAGGATTAAATACAGAGCTAGGAAGACTATTACAATATCCTTTAGTAGTTCCTGTTTGCTGTTCATACTTTTTGTCAACAGGTTTCCATATACAGCAACAGCCAGTTGTACATTCACCTTCATAAGATATTTCGCCACTATGCGCTTTGCAGTCAGCTTCTGAAGAGAGAAAAATAGTTAAAACTATCAGCAACATCAGCTCTTTTTTATGTTTCATAGTATATAACTATTAATCTATTAATTAATACTATTTAAATATGTTGTTTTTATCTGGTTTTTATTTAGTTCCTGGGCGCAGCCACACGTATAGTTACGGACATTAATAATTATATATATATTTCCGTAACTATATTTGTGGACTTTAACTAAACAGATATATATATTAAAGTCCACCGCTATCTCATGATGAAATTTAGTTTAGGTTTTATTATTTTAAACTGAACTATTTATATAACTATTAAAAAAACGTAAAAAACTTTTCATGAGACGGGGGACTGCGTCCCACAAACGGACTGAGAGCGAGAAACAGGATTAAAAAACAGAATATTAACTAAAACCAAATAAAGAACTAAACACCAACTAAACTAAATTTAGCACACTTAAGTTGACAGCACCGTGCACAAAAACATTTATAAGTACAAAAAACCCCATCCATTTGCAGTCGCAGATTTGATTAAATGCAGTAAGCATTGATAAAATTGTGTGACATCATATACTAAAAGTGCAAAATAATCGAACATTATTTTGCACTTTTGTATATACAAAAGTGATTAATTTGTTCGAAAATTAATCACTTTTAGTATATAAAGAGCAAGACTATAAAACAGGCATACAAAATGGATAAAGACAAAGCATTGGTTGTATTTCAAGATAAAAAGATAAGAAGGATTTGGCATAATGATGAATGGTATTACTCTGTTGTTGATGTAGTTGAAGCATTAACTGATAGCCTTGCTCCTAGGCAGTATTGGGGTGTTTTAAAAGGAAGAGAATCTCAGTTGTTAACATTTTGTTTACAACTGAAATTAATATCTGCTGATGGTAAATATTACTTAACAGACTGCGCCAACACAAAATCTATGTTCAGAATAATTCAATCAATTCCATCACCAAAAGCAGAACCTTTCAAGCTTTGGCTTGCAAAAGTGGGTTATGAACGAATTCAGGAAATAGAAAACCCAGAACTTGCTCAAGACAGAGTAAAGGAATATTATGAATTGAAAGGATATCCAAAAGAGTGGATTGATAAAAGATTAAGAGGCATTGCTATCAGACAAGACCTGACTGATGAATGGAAATCCAGAGGTGTTCAGGAAGAGAAAGATTTTGGAATTCTGACTAATGAAATTTCAAAGGCAACATTTGGTAAAACAATAAGAGAATACAAAGAATTCAAAAAATTAAAGAAATCGAATCAAAATTTAAGGGATCATATGACTGATTGGGAACTAATCTTGACTATGGTTGGAGAAAAAGCAACAACAGATATTACTATTGCTAAGGATGCAAAGGGATTTCCACAATTAAAACATACTGCTAAAGAAGGCGGTGACATTGCTAAAAACACACGAAAAGAACTTGAACAAAAAACAGGTAAATCTATTGTATCAAAAGAAAATTATTTGCATTTGACTGAAGGGAAGAAAAAGAAACAGCTTGAACATAAATAATGTTATTGGGATAATAATACCTTAATATTAAAGCGTTATACACATCCAGTTTCCGCGCAGAGGTTTGCAGAAGGACAATTGTCCCATGCTGTTTGAAAATTATGATTAACTATATTCATATTATAATAACATTTGTTACCATAATGGCAGTATCCTTGAAAGAATGCTCCTTGTGTGCATGGTTCAGGTATGTAAATAAAAAACAGGTTTTTTCCTGGAACTAGCTTTTGGTTAAGTGCGCTTTGCTGGTTAGTGCCGTAAATCTTTTTTTGAATGTATAAGTTAGGTTTTCCATTGTCGCCTTTTTCAGCAAATTGCCTAAATGCGTCTGTTTCTGGCACAATTTCTGGACCTTGATTATTAACAGTAGTTTTCACTATAAGATATTTGTTTTCAAAGTAATACATTTCATAAGGCAGTTTTGTACCGCTTAATGCTCTAGATATAAGAATATCCACGTCGGTATTATCATAAGGTATGGTTGGCGTGATTACTGGTGTGGTTTGTTGAGAAGATGAAGGTGTTGAAGGTTGAGATGATGATTGATCTGCTGAAGAAGGTGATGAAGATGCTGGTGTTGAAGATTGAGATGGTTGAGCATCATTTTCTTGTTGTGATTCTGTGTCAGATGTTAATGGAGATTCTGAAGGAATTGTTTGTTTTACACCCAAAGTAACAATTCCATTTGGATTAATAGTATAAATAAACTGCCCTTTAACTTGATAATCTGTTGACGGGTTAAAAGGATAAGGATTATCATTCTCGTCTGTGTCAAAAGCTATCAAAGGAATAACAAATATTTTTACATCTTGCCAATCACATTTTGGACTGTTTGTATTATCGCACACTTTTACTCTGATAATGTGTTCGCCTGCGTCATACTGAGTTAATGTATATGTTACTTTCCTGTCTTTAAATGCAGGCGGCAATTTGTCTGGAACAAGGCAGTTTTTCAACGAATTCTGAATTCCATCTAAACCGCCGTTTGTTATAAGGATACAATCAATCACACCGTCATTATCCTTGTCAGCCTCAAATTTAGTATAGCCATTACTATCTGGGTTTCCATTACTATTAACTGCTTCGTAGAAATAATACTCTTTCATAAAACCATTCTCATGATTATCCTCGTCAGGATCATATCCATAAGGATCTATTATTAAAGTCATTCCCTCGACGAGAACAGCATTGTAATTAGAAAATTCTGTGTTTTGTGTATTCAGGTTATTGTCTGTTAAATAATCTAATGCTGGGTTTCTGTTCTGAAAAACTGTCTGGTAAACATAATTTTTTCCATCAATCAATGATTCTGTGTCTGTAATCTTGACGACATAATCATTGTTAAACAATTTTTGGGTTGAGACAATCATTCCTGGCTTTAAGCAAGGCAAATTTTCGTTTGGACCGCAATGAGTTAATGTCTGTGCATTTGTTACTTCAAAAAATATGTTCTTTGAATCTTCCTGTCTCAACCTTGCAAGCAATTCGAAAATCTGTTTTATTCTGATGTGTTTCTCGACTGAAATGCCGCTGATATCTATTACAGGCAGGGTTTCTTTTAATGTTGACTGCGGTGTTGATAATGCCAAAGTCATGTTAAGATTAGCAACAACAGAAGATTCTGTCAAGACAATATCTACATTAAAATTTTGTTTAATAATATTATATCCTTGAAGCTCTGGCAGTGTTTCAAGTTTAATGCAATCGTTTGTTTTTTGCGTGATGTATTTTTGGAGGTATTCCTGGACAGAATTGTGGTCATTAATATTTACAGTGTCGAAAATGTTCGGAAAATTGCCGCAGTAAGGAATGTTAGATTTTGGATCATTATTTGGGCCAAACCTGTCGCATAAAGGAATGAAAGGATTATTAATGGCACTGATAAATGGCGAGGAGATACCGTAAACAGAAGAGTCTGAGGATAAGAAAGGCATATTTATGTTTTCTATTGTAGGATAAGGATATTCAGGAAGTTTAATTGTTGTCGGAGAAAGTAAAGAATAATGTATTCTTATATCCTCTACTTCATAATATTTCGAGGTCTGGCTTAGTTTACCTCCAATTGTCTGGTTGTCATAAATTGCGCCGCCTTGTTTGCCTGCTAATATTAAACCTTGTTTTGTTGCCTGGTCAAGACAGCTTTTAATGTAAGTAGTGTATTTACCTTTGCCGATAAACAGCTCTCCTAACTGTGATTGTTTTGTTGCAAAACCTTTTTCTGTGGAGCTAGAAATGCCGAATAATGCCAAACCGATAAGTATAACTGATACTATTCCAAGAATCATAAAGATTGCTAGTTGAGATTTCTTTGATAAATTTGGTTTCATGGTGCATTTTGGATTATTATGGTTTAATTGTATTTGTTTAGTTCTTTTATAGTGGTGGACTTTAATATTCGTATCTTTTTTGTTAAAGTCCACGTATATAGCAAAGGCATCGTTAATTACGAAAATTTAGTGCCTTTGCTATAATTCCAAGGCGAAGCCACAGTTCACTATGATTAATTTTTTTATTTTTTTATACAACATAAAAAACTCAAAAATTCATGAGACGGGTGGCTTCGCCCAGGAACTAAAAAAATACCTAATTTATTCTATTAATATTATTGTGTATATTATTTCATTCTAATCTTCGCAGTCAAATCTGACCAATAATTCATGATTGCATCTTCTGTGCCGTCGTAGTTTGGTGTTGATGGGATGATAATTACTGTAACTTTTGTAGTATCGTCATGACTACAATAAAGCAAAGGCGAGGAGTTTTCAAGTTCTGTACATACTTTGTTGTCTGTAAATATATTTTTGTACATAATAACACCAAAATATCTTAGCTTTGAAGAAGGATCTCCAGAAGCATCTGGGTCTGATTTTCGTTCTAAGACGCCGAAGATTACTTTAGTATCTTTTTTAGCATAGTATACTTTGTCAAAATCAGAAAGAGTATTAATAATATCCATTTCTTTCTTCTCTGCGATTTTGTCTTTGTTACTCTGATAATACTTTTTTATATCATTAACATTACTAATTAACTCATTATTTGTGGTCTCGTCATATGTCAATGTTAAAAATTCTTTTTCTTGTGGGTTGTTACTAAATATCATTGCTTTTGTAAAATTATTAAAAGCAACATTATTATTATCACAAGTTTTAAAGAGCAAGAAATTATCACCATTTCCGTTTTGGGGGTTAGTTCCTTCAAGAATAGTTTTGCATTCCTCTTCAGCAAATGTCTTGCTAGTTAATTTAAACAAGAATTCATTATCTAATATGCCTGTTGTGTCAGATGTTCCATAAAACAATTCACCTAAATTTTCAATATTAAACATATCGAATGATTTTGGCGCTTTTTTTGCGCATAATCCTTGATTAACCTCATTTTCACTCACTTCTTCCCCATCTTCAGAATAACATCCTTCGTTTTCTTCGCAATCACTATTATCATAACATTGTTTGACACATTGTCCAACATTGGCAGCAGGCTTTTTGTAGCAGCCATATCCTTCGATACAACTAGTGTCGTCTGTGCACTGCTCAAATTCAGATATTTCTTTTGTTTGGTATAATTCTTCAGGTATTTCATCATAGTTTAGTTTTGGGTTTAATGTTGTGCCTAAATAAATTTCTTCATCACCAGCATTTGTTTTAAGTTTTAAGGCACAGAAATTATTATAATCCAGTTCTGTAACAAACAAATCCTTTGTAAAACTTAAATCATAAAAGTTAAGAACATTTTTTGGGGTGTCGCAATGTAAAGTAAACTCATTTGACTTCTTTTGCTGAGCAAGGGTTAACAATGCAGTTGCGAGATATTTTGTTCGAGAAGTCCATTGTGATGATGTTATTGTTGAGGCATCTTTAAAATCATAACCATTGTCATCTTTTTTCGTAAATTCTGGCTCGCAGAATCTGTCGTCGATAAACATCGCAGGCTCTCTTGTGCACAGGGAATTTGGTTGTGTATAAGTTTCGCAAACATCTATCTCATGCTGGTCTTCATCGCCTAAATCATAAACATCTTTTTCAGGACAGGCGCAAGACCATTTGTCTACACAATATGCTAATCCTGTTTGGGATGGCTCAACTTCGCCTGCAAATTTCTCGTCGTACCAGTTAAATGAAGCTTCGCCAGACGTCCATTCGCCGTTAGCGCAAAGATAAACTTTTTTTGGATCAACATATTTATCCATCTCTGTATCACCATTAGCAACGCATTCTTGGCCATTCCAGCAATCACCTTCAAAACAGCAACCTTTGTCAGATTTCACAACCTTATTTTTAATAGTTTTAAAATCAACATTAATGCTTGATTCATGCAATACATCGCCTTCTGCAGGATATCTCCCTAATATATCTAACTCGTTGTTTGTACCTTGTTCATCTGGCAAATCTTCTATATCAAAACTTAGCCAAGTATTGTTGGTGAAGCAGTAGGCGAACCTGTCATTTGAGTCACCTGAGCCAACCAAATCCTCGCCTGCTTTGAGATAGAAAGAGCCACAATGTGGTTTAACATTTTTAAGTTCTTTTTTTGTGTTGTCATAAAAAAGATAATTGGTTGAAGCGGCAAATAAATCAAAATCATAAATAAACCCTAGTGAATCTCCAAAGAATTGTTTTTCCTCATTGCCAAGATAAACAGTATTTAAATTACTACATAAAGATAATATTCCCTTTTTGTTAATGAATGAACGAATATTATCGCCGACAAGAAATGGTGGATTAGGAACAACATTCCTTATCTCCCCACTTTCAATCGCTTCTCCTTGATAACATGCTTTGTTTGGCTCTTTCAATACTTCTCCGCTTTCTATTTCTGCGCTTAGACTGTATGCCTTTAATCTGTTCTTGGTTAATACGTAATGTGTTCCGTCTTCACCTTCGTCGTTAAAGTTTTCAAGGATTGGTTTTTTAGCTGTATAATCATATTTTCCACCACAACAATGATGTCCTGTCCATGTTCCGTTTAGGAATAAGTTGCAGATAGTAAAGTCATCTGAATCTTTGTAAGCATCTCCAGACAATTGTTTAGTCATGACGTCGTAGATGTAGTCTGGTGCTTTTGGGTTTAATATGAATTTTTTGTCTGCAATATATGGTTTGTTGTCTTTATCAAAAGCTGTTTTACCATCATTACCAACACCAAAATAATTTATCTCGCCTGCTTGTTCTGGAGTTAACCATTCGAAGTTATCACCTTTCTTTATAGAACCAGCATCTTTATCTGAAAAATAATGTGTACAATAATTAGCAGAAGTATCTGTTTTCCACAATCCAACATCTGTTGCAGTAGTTGTTGGTAAATCCTTTTTGTAGACAAACAATCTTCTCTGTTCTGTTGTGCTTTGCGGATCATAATTGTTGATATCGTAAGAATAATGTATATCAGAAACTTCACCAACCGCTGCCAAAGGCGTGCAATAAACACCTTTTCTGTATGGATGATTGCCTACTTTTGCAGTTGAATGATATATTTGCGATTCTGAAGATTCTACTAATGGCTCGCCTGTGTCTGGAGAAACATAACCATAAAGACATAATTCATCTACTGATTTATCTTGATTGCCATCAAAATTATAGACGCCGTTCATTATCCATAGGTAATCGTCGCCGCAACAATTCTTGACTTTATTGTCTTCGACATCTTTATAAAAACCACCATAATTTTCGCAATTCTCTTGACTACCTTGTGGGGAACCTTCCCAATAAACTGAATATTTGTAATCATTATTATTAACATAATACGCGCCTTTAAATGGGGCTTCTAAACCTTCGTCAATTTGAGCGACATCATCTAATTCTGTTTTAGTACCACCATTATCACTATAAAGTTCATCTTCCTTTAACACACTAAACGCTTCATCATCTTGTGTTATTTCTTCATTATTGTTCCAGAACTGATGCCAATAATTAGCAAACAAGTAACAATCGCCTTCATAAAGATAAGATTTGGGAGCTTGTTTCCATGAAATCTCGAGTTGAGGAATTTCTTCTATACCATTGTCCATAATTTTTTCCATAAAATCATCTACCTGATTTCCCCATGGATTAGAAAATTTCGGTGTTGGATAAATCTTCTCATCATCTGAAGGTATATCTATTTTTTGGTCTAACAATAAACTTGAATTGTAATGTGGTATTGCACCAATATAATTTCCATCTTGCTTTCTCAAACAACCTACAAACATTTCTAAGAACAATCGTGATGTGCCTTTATAAGATTCGATTTCGCTTAAATCTCCTACTTGTTTGCCTGTTTGAGGAATAAGAAGCCCTAAAACAGATGAGCTAAGTATTACCGAGATTATTAATAATAGGGCTATTAAAAATAAAAATATTAATCTTCTCTTTTTTATCATGATATTCCTCTTTTTTTGATTGTTATTAGGTAATAGATTAGTATCATATCTATCTATACTAAAAGTGATTAATTTTCGAACAAATTAATCACTTTTGTATATACAAAAGTGCAAAATAATGTTCGATTATTTTGCACTTTTAGTATATAACTTATTCTCGTTTTAATGGGTATAATGTCGGACATAAATACTTATCAAAATAGTTATGCCCGACAAATATAGTAAGTGACGCGATATTGATGAGATTTAGGTCACTTACTATATATAAAAGTTTCTGAATTTTGTTATGAATTGCTCTAAAATTTAACATATTATACTCCTTTAATTTTCTTAATGACTTTAATAAACTCATTTACATTCTTATCCAATTCTTCAGTAATTGACTCAAAAATAATGTTATCATCAATAGAGCCATACTGATGTGAGATGATATTTCTCATTCCTTTTGCATTTTTAAGTTTTGAGGCTAAACTTGAGCTAATAATTTTATTCTCACTAAGAATGTTAAATGCATCAATATCATCTTCTGGTATTTTCAGTCTTTTTAATTTTATTATTAAAAAAGCCAAATCAGTTATTGCTTCTACAATCTTCTCAATATACCGTTCACATGCTGCTTTTTTTTCTAGATTATAGAGAGCTTTGAAAAACTCTTTTTTATGATATTTTTCAAAGCGGTTCTATTAAGGGTTTTGACTATTTGTATAGGTTATTCAAAACCCTCTATAGCAAATCACTTTAATCTTCGTAAGTTTGCTTACTTACAAAAAGTGATTTGCTTATTAGGAAATAACATTACTATTGTTTTATTTTATCTGATTATTAATGTTATTTCCTATAGATTTGTATTCTTCAATATCAGAAGGCGCAATTTCGCTAAGCTCTTTTAAATATTGAATAATTTGTGTAATCTTGTCATTTATTTTTGCCATAATTATCACCAAAAAATTTATGTTTTCTTATAAAATAATCATCTTCTTTCAGATAAGATATAAAAAAGTTGGCATTATCAAAATCAGGTGTTTTGTAAAGAATATTATATTTTTTTGCAATTTCTCTTTTGATTTTTTGCGGCAGAACATTAAATACCTGTATATCTACTTTTTTAGAGAACTCTCTGGAAATCCTTATTCTAAATTTTGTAGCTTTTTTTAAGGATATTTTTGTAAAGATAACTGTGATATCTATATCAGATCTGGGCGTTACATTACCCAGAACATGAGAGCCAAACAACAATATTGCTTTAACATTATTTGCTAATTCGTCCTGTAATATCAGATTAACTATTCTTTTAATAATCTTAGTGGCAGCAGAATCTTTTTTTAGCTCAAACTCATCCTGAAACAGAGAAACTTCTTTTATAAATCTAAATTTTGGCCTTATATCCCTAGACAATCTGTTCTTTTCAGATTGTGTTAAAGAAATCCCATTTATTTGTTTTAGTATGATTTCTATCTCTTTCCTGCCGAATATTTTTCTTGCATCTTTATTGGTTTTTAAAAGCTCATTTAAACTCAAGGTAAATCACACCATAACTCGATTATTATTGATTAGTTATTATGATTATTTTATTATTACTGATTATATATATATATTTCCTTACTTATTCAATTAAATATGAGATTAATTCCAATTATTATTTTGATAATCTTACTAATTTCGTTTGTTAGCTGTGGCAATTTAATAACTGGCAAAGCAGTCTATCTCCCAAAAAACATTGAGTTCTTTAAATCAGAATATTCTAATGATGAAATTTGGTTCACGATAGCAAATAACGACACGTTTACAGACTGCATTGTTACACTGGATACAATAAACAAGGCAAACCTAAAAATACTTAATTCTTCGACTATGAAAATAAATGATATTATTGAAGGGCAGAAGATAAAAGGCATATTTCATTATAGTGATATTGAAGGAACTGACCAGAAAATAAGTTATGTATGCAGTTGAATCATAAGTATATACTTATAATGAAATGAATTAGCCAATCGCCAAAAGGGACGGGATAAAATTAAGAAAATTTACAAAGTATAACCCGCATTATACAATTTATGATTATAGAAAGGCCTCTTGAGATAAAAAGCATAAATGAAAACCAAGATAATGATAATAAAACAACATGTAAGTAACATTTATATATAAGTTTAGATACTTACACTATATGCGCGGCCAAAAAAAGGAATGTATACTTAGAGTAATGCTTACTGAAAGAAAGCAATTGAGCAAGAATAAGATTTCTAAGCTAGCCAATTGCACACGTCAATGGGTGATTTTATTTTTAAGGGAATTAGAAAGAAAAAAGCTTGTAAAGGGCACTAAAGTAATCAATGCTAAGAATCTTATTAAATATTGGCTAAATCTCCATAAAAAACCAAAAAAGATTAGGGAATATATGGTTAAAGAGCCAATAATTTTTCTTAAAAAAGTAAAATTAGAATATGCTTTAACCACGTACCAAGCTGAAAATCTTGTGCAAAGATATTTGTTTCCAACACGAACAGATATTTATATTGAAGAGAATGATTTGGAAACTTGGCATAAACTTCTAACTAAGGACGGGCTTTATGGCAGAGGAAACTTCAGGATTATTATTACAGATAAACATGTTGGGTTTGGAAAAAGGAAAGTAAATGGTTTGTTTATTGTTGGGATACCACAGTTGATTATTGATCTGTTTACAGAAGGAGGACCAGCTGAAGAAGCTGCTGAAATGCTTATTAAAAAGGTGAAGTAAAATGTATCCTGAATTTGAAACGAGAACTTCGTATAAATACTTGCAAAAAGTAATTTCAGCACTTGAAGAACCAATTTGTATTATTGGTGGTTGGGCAGTATTTTTCCATGTAAACAAGAGTTTTCAAAAAGCCCAAGGAAGACCTTACTTAGGAAGCAGGGATATTGATTTAGGTTTTCATCTTGACAAGAATGCAACAATAGAGCAAATGAAAAATTCTTCTTTAGCTAAATCTATAGAGATATTAGAGAAAGAATTAAGATTTAAATCAAAAAAAATGCCTCAAATTCGCCTACCCAACCACAGCAAGCTGTGGGGTATACGGCGAATTTGTCACTTCGTGACCGGCATTTTTAAGATTACAAACTGGGCGCGCTATCGCAGCAAGCTGCGGGGTATAAGACCCAGTTTGTAATCAATCTCTTTCAGGCTGCTTAAAGAGATTCATACTGAAAGTGAAGAAGAGATAGAACAAAGCAGAAATGTTTCGTCACCGTTTATTTTTCCGTTATATGTGGATTTACTGGTAGATTTTGTTCCTTCAACATTTAAGAAAGTTTTCCATTTTCAACCAATTAGTTTGCCATTATTAAGATTTGTGTTTGAACAAAAAAAGTATAGAAATGAACTTGAAAACTTTAATAAAAAATTGTGGCTGCCAAAAGTAGAGTTATTACTCGCTACAAAGATAACTGCATTGAAAGAAAGGGATAAAGGGCATAAACGTGTAAAAGATTTATGTGATATATTCGCATTGCTTTGGTATTCAGATGAAAAACCCCATTTATATAAGGAGAAAATAATCCTATTTATATCGAGAGAAGATATCAGAACTTCCATTGAAAGCATAAAAGAAGAAGATTATAAAAATGCTGCAACACAACTCAATCATACCCTTGAAGAGATAAAAAGGGTTTTAGAATTATTGGTTTAATCGAAAGAA
>JAGVYH010000047.1 GCA_018303325.1 Candidatus Woesearchaeota archaeon | reverse complement strand
CATCTAAATATTGTGTAAAACCTTTTATGCATTGTTGTGACAAAGCATCAAATGTTTTTTCTTGTCCTCTACCTATTACATATTTAGAAGGAAATGATGGTGATTGCTTATATTGTTGAAAATAAGATGCTGGTGATGGTTGTGCTTCAACTGCCTGTTCTTCTTTTTGTGGTGAACCTTGTCCATTTGTTGCGTTGAAAATAGTAGAATATAAAAAAGCGCCAACTACAACAGCAGCAACACCTACTGTTGCTAAAATAAGATTACGTGGAACAATGTATGCATTATGAAAGAAGCTGTCATTTGCTTTTGTTTCTCTTGGTGTTGGATTTAACATATCATAGCTTCTTGCTTCTCTTTTCAGTCGTTGATAATCTTTTTGTAAACCTAAGTTTTCAAGAGCTGGTTTGATTGTAAATTTAAATAATTCTGGATTTGTAGCTTCAATATTAACAACATAAGCAACTGCTTCCATTTGGCTTCTAAGTCCACCTATTCTGGTTAGGTTTCGCAAGAATCTGATATATTCTACAATCTTGTTGGGTGATGGATTCAAAATCCTTTCTTCAAGAAATTGCTTTTTTTGTGGAAATGGTAAGTCTTTCTCGTTGGTGGTGTAGATTAAATTAAAAGCACTTTCTGTAAAGTGTGTTCTATCGCAAGAAGCAATTAATTTCAGCGCTGGAAATCTTTCTGCATGAGGTAATGCTGCAACTTCATTAAATCTAAGCACAAGTTGAGTCAATGTTTCATCAGCTTTTACTCTTTCATCTTCTTGAGAAGGCACACCATTTGCAAACTGCTTAATAGCTGATTGTATTAAATCATGTAAAGTTGCGTTTGGATCATCGTTAGATATCATTCTTTATATCGCCTCATATGATTAGTATAATTAACTTATTACTCCTATTTTCCCCCTTTTTTAAACAAATGTTAAAACATTAAGTATAACCAAGATAGGATAACGTAAAGCAGGAAATACAATGCCCTATTTAAATCTTTTGATTGTGTTGTTACTTTAGGATAGATAAGGTAAACGTGAATTTAGAGGTTGTGTGGGATTTAATTGTATTGTTTAACAATCTTTTTAATTGTAAGAACTTCTCAACAAGAAAATGAATGAAAGAATAAACAAAAAAGATGTTTGCATAATCGGTGCCGGGCCTGTTGGATGTTACACTGCCTCAGAGCTGGCTAAAAAAGGGTTTAATGTCGAGGTTTTTGAGGAGCATGCTGAGATAGGAAAGCCAATTGCGTGCACCGGATTAGTAACCGAGAGCATTAAAGAAATTATGCAGATAAAAAAAGAGTTTCTCGTCAATGAAATAAAACATGCTGAAATATTCTGCGGAAATACTTCTGTGAGAATAAAGTTAAATGAATATGTCCTTGACAGATATAAATTTGACAATTACCTCGCTGAAAGCGCAAAGGATAATGGTGCGAAAATATTTACCTGCCACAGGTTTGTTGGTGTTGATAAAAATGAAATTTTAATAAAACCTCTTAACAGAAGATTAAAATTCAATGAAGATAATGTGGATGGTAATGTGAAAAGAAAAATGAGTGGGGATGTAGAAAAAAATGCAAAAAAAAACGCTGAAAAAGAAATAATGAGAATAAAAACACAGCATTTAATCGGATCTGACGGCCCTTCCAGTCTCGTCGGAAAAATTATTAATCCTGAAAAGCGGCTAAAATATTATATAGGCAAACAAATGCTACTCAAAGGAAATTTTGAAAAAGATACAATTAAGATTTATTTAGGCGATATTTGCCCTAATTTTTTTGGGTGGGTTGTGCCGGAAAGTGAAGAGGTTGCCAGAGTTGGTGTTGCATCTGAACAGCCAAACCAATATTTTGAGATGTTTGTCAATGATTTAATGAAGAAGAATATTGTAAATGAGAAGATTAGCCTGCAAGCCGGGCCAATACCTTTTTTTGATTCAGATTACAGAGTGTATAAGCCATTAACAGCAAAAATAACAGAAAAAGAAAACAATAACTTAACCAATAATCTAACAAAAGATTCTCAATCTGCAAATGCCTATTATTATATAGTTGGTGATGCAGCGGGACATGTAAAAGCAACAACCGGCGGAGGTCTTGTGCCTGGGCTAAGATGCGCAAAGATATTAGCAGAGTCAGTTGCAGAAGGCAATAATTATGAAGAAGAGATAAGAAAAGTTAAGCGTGAGCTTAAAATGCATTTAATGTTAAGGAATCTTTTAAACAAGTTCTCTGAGAAGGATTATTTGGAATTATTGCAATTATTAGATAAGGAATGTGTGAAGAATGTTTTAGAAAAACATAGCAGAGACAGCAGCATAAAACTACTGACAAAACTTTTTTTTAGCGAGCCAAGGCTGGCTAAGTTTGTTTTGAAAATGATTTGGTGATTCGGCTGAATGCGATAATTAATAACATGTAAATTAGTTATATATAAATAAAAGGAGATAAATTGTTAGTAACATTAAAAGTAGGGTATGAATAGTAATAGTCCTAAAAAAATTAAACCATAATATTTATATAGATTGTAAAATTTTGGCAATAAATGTTGGGGATAGTTAAGTATATTATTAAGTTCACATTAATCATATGAGGGGTTTTATACATGGAAGAGATGAACAGAGAAAAAGGTGTTGATAACAAGAGTATGGACAAGAATGAAGAATATTCTATTGACTTGAAGAAAGTTTTTAATGTAAAAAATGTTTATAGTAAAGTTAAAGAAGCATTTTCTGGAAAAAAATCTGTAAATGATAGAAAAGAAGACCATGATGATGACAAAGATGAAAGAAACAAAGGTATTTCCACAATAGAATTCATAAAAAAGAATAAAACCTTTTTCCTGATTTTGATACCAGTTATTCTAAGTATTTTTCTTAGACTGCAGCCAGCATTTATGCCTGTGGCAGATGACTGGGGAAGAAATAATGTAGAAAATTATTATAAAAACCAAATTGGGCAGCAGATTAATCAGCAATACCCCAACTTACCTGAAGCAAACAGAAATGCCCTGATTGAAGATGAGTTTAAGCGATTTCTTGCGCAAAATGAAGATACAATTAATCAGCAGGCTGAAATGAGCGCACAACAATTAAGAGCGCAGTTTCAAGACGAGACAGGACAGGTTTATCTGCATGAAATTGATCCATGGTCGTGGTACAGAGATGCCAGAAATTATATAGAGCATGGGTATACAGGGGATGTAGAAGTAAATGGAAGATATTATGATAATCATAGATTAGCCCCATTACTTGAAGAAGATATTGGTGGTGGCGACACGTTAAAAATAAATTATTTACATGGAGCAATTGAAATTTATTTGTATAAATTTATCAATCTTTTTTCTGAAGTACCTTTAAGAACTGTTGCGTTTTATATTCCCGTCATAATATATACATTAGGTATAATCCCTGCTTATTTTCTTGTAAGAAAAATTGCTGGTGATTTAGGTGGAGTAATGGCAGGGATATTCTTAGCAATAAACCCTTTTGCTCTTTCAAGAACAGCTGCTGGATTTTCAGACACAGATTCTTATAACATTTTGTTTCCACTGTTAATATTCTTGTTTTTAATCCTTGCAATTGAATATGAAGATATCAAAAAAAGAATAGTTTTTTGCGCATTATGCGGCTTATCAATGGGGTTATATGCTTACGCATGGGGCGGCTGGATGTTTATAGTTAACTTCAGCATCTTTTTAATACTTGGCATTATTGCTTTCCGAATAATTAAGATGATCTTTCACAAAAAATTCGTGTTCAAAGATATTCGAGGATTAATTATTGTATTAATTTTATTCTTAATATTTGGCGGCATTGGAACAAGTTTGTTTAATAAATTTCATGAATTTAAAGACGCGCCAAAAGCATTAGTAATGTTTTTAGAATTAAAAGATGTTGCAGTAAAAGATATTTGGCCAAATGTTTTCACGACTGTTGCAGAGCTGAATCCAGGTGATGTTGGCACAATATTCCAGACTGTCGGCGGTAAATTGCTTGTATTTTTCACATTATTAGGAATAATGTTATCGTTTTACGTTAATAAAAATATTGAAACTGAAGATTTATTTATCTTGTCTGGTTCAGTGTTTTGGTTTGCATTGATGATTTATTTCAGAGATTCTTTCAGTTCTGTTGCTATATATGTGTTCATGTTAAGTGTTCCCATTATTATTAAGTTTATATTTGTCATATGGTGGGAAGAAATAATGAGAAAAAGAAAAGATGACAAGTATGAGGAATATGTGGAGTATAATATACTTTATCCATTATTATTTTCAATTTATTTGTTTGGTACAATGTTTTCAGTAAGCAGAGGAGTAAGGTTTAGTTTGCTGCTTGTACCTGCTTATGCAATCTGTCTTGGAACATTTACAGGCATTATTGTAAAAAAATTAACAAATCTCCTCTCAAAAACAATTAATTTAAACAAAACTTTAAGTTATGTGATTTTAATTGTGTTCATAGCTATACTACTGCTTAAACCCATTAGTGCAGCCAACCAAATTGTAAGAAATGAAATACCTTTAATTAACGACCAATGGTACGAAGCACTAACTAAAATAAAAGAAGATTCTAACAAAACAGCAATAGTTAATTCATGGTGGGATTTTGGGCATTGGTTTAAGGCAATCGCAGACAGAGGGGTTACACTTGATGGGGGCGGACAAGATAAACCACAAGCACATTGGCTAGGAAAATTAATGCTTGCTAAAACAGAAGAAGAGTCTAAAGGTGTATTAAGATTATTAGTTTGCGGCAAAAATTACCCTTATGACAGATTAAACAAAATATTTGGCGACGGATTAAAAGCAAAAACATTGCTTGACGAAATAATACTTGTTGATAAAGAAAAAGCAAGAGAAATGCTTGAAAAAAATAATGTATCTGAGGAAGATATAATTTATCTTTTGAGCAGGACACATTGTGAGCCCCCACAAGATTATTTTATCACATCTGAAGATATGGTTTCTAAATCTGGTGTATGGGGTCATTTTGGCTCTTGGGATTTTAAGAAATCTAGTATGTACAGCAAAGTTCAGGACAAAAATAAGGAAGATGGAATAAAAATTCTTAAAGAAGAGTTTAACTTATCAGATGAAGATGCTAAAAAATATTACAGTGAAATAAAAACAACGCCTGCAGATCAATGGGTATCAACATGGCCAGGATATGTAAGAGGAAAGCCTATTGGTTGCACCAAAGTAAAGATTAATGGCACAGAAATAAAAAATAAGATTGAATGTCCTGTACCAATATCCAATCAAGTAGCAAAACTGGAAATTAATCTTAAGGACAAAGAAGCTTTTATTGGAGGAAATCTTGGAAAGAATAATGAAAAGTTTTATCTGAATGAATTATATCTTCCTACAAAAGAAGGGTTTGAGATGATTACTGGAAAAGATGAAAACACAAAGATTGGTATTTCAGGAACATTAATCCCGACACAAAACGGCAATTATGAAATTGTGCTGTCACATCCACTGCATGCAGGAAGCATATTCACAATATTATTTTATGGAGAAGGCCATGGCCTGAAACATTTCAAGAAGTTTTATGACGTGACTGATGTTACAGGAGCAAGGATAATTGTGTGGAAGATTGATTGGGAAGGAAAAGAGGCTAATGAACCATACAAAGCAGCCTTTGAGAATCCTGAAGAAAATATCAATGAAGACGGTGTTGGTTCACAGTAATACCATTAAGTGCTAAGAAGAGATTGAGTAAAAGAGTATGGTAATGCTAAAGCCAATTAACAAGCTAAAGCAATGACAAACGCAGAAAATATAAATTTAAAGGAAAATGTATGGGCTATAATTCCAATCCACAACGAAGAGAGGAATATTGGAGAAGTTATTTCTAAATGCAAAAAACATGTAAAAAATGTTGTTGTTGTTGACGACGGCTCAACAGATAAAAGCCATAACATCGCAAAAAACAGCGGAGCTATTGTGCTGAGGCATATTGTAAATCTTGGCAAGGGTGCAGCATTAAAGACAGGATGCGATTATGCTGTTAGAAACATGACAAGAAACACAAAAAAAAGCGCAAAAAACAATGAAAAAAATCCGAATATTCTTATTTTTATCGACGGCGACGGGCAGCATGATGCAGATATGATTCCTGTTTTTACTGAAAAATTAAAAGATTGCGATATTGCAATCGGCGTCAGAAGATTTAATAAGAAAATGCCCTTTGTTATGAAGTTTGGTAATAATTTCATTAACTTTATAATTAATTTGCTGTTCCATGTGAAGATAAGTGACAGTCAGTCTGGCTACAGAGCTGTTTGGGCTGAGAATTATAGAAAAATCAGATGGAAATCGCAGGATTACAGTATGGAAAGCGAGATGATTGCAAATATTGGAAAACACAAACTAAAATATTCACAAGTGCCAATACCAACAATATACAATGATGAATATAAAGGGACTACTGTTGTCGACGGCTTTAGAATAGTATATAATATCATTAAATATCTCGGGAATCAGAGATTCCTGAGAAGTTAGAAAGCTTTGCTTTCCAACTTACAAAAGTGATTAATTTGTTCGAAAATTAATCACTTTTAGTATATAAGAAACTAAATTATAAAATATTATAAATCAATAGTTTAAAGGTGTAAATATGGCTGATGTTGCAGTGAAGGGGATTTTAGGAATACAAATATTGGGGTTGTTATTTAGTTTAGTAATGTTATATTTCACTTTCCTTCATTACAAACGAAAAGAATATTCAGTTGAAACATTCCTATTCTGGATAGTATTATGGATTGGATTTATTTTTATGGTGATTTTCCCTACGTCATTGGATTTTGTTATTAAAGATATTTTAAAATTTGGCCGAAGACTGGATTTTTTTATTATTGGCGGATTTATTTTTTTGATTGCATTGGTGTATTATAATTATATAACTGTAAAAAGCATTAGAATTAAGGTTGAAAAGGTAATAAGAAAGATAGCATTAGAAAACGCAGTGAAAAAGAATAGAAATGAAAAGAAATAGAATAATTATATCTCTTTTTTATTGTTTATATTTGTGTTTTGTTTAGTAAATTATATTTTCTTCAAGATTACTCCTATTTGTGAATCATATGCCGGCTCAAACATACTTGTAGCGATTGCTTCCTGCAACCTTTCATTTGCAAAGGTTGCATTATATTTCTTGAGGCACTGCGCATCAATAATTAGATAATTGTACTCGTAGGTTTTCATAAATAAAACAATCTCTTGTGTTGTCATGTTTACAACATTGTTATAAAATTTGTTGATTTCTGGTTTCCATCCTTCCTGTAATTTGTCATAAGCCAAAACATCCAGCCAATCGCCGCAGTATGAAAGCACTTTTGTATTTTTGGGCAGGTTGTCTTTCATCCATAAATAAGGCTGAACCTCGTCAAAGCTGTAAAAATTTTCATTATTCCATACTACTGTGTTAACTGTATATTTCTGATATCCTGAAGTAAGCAGTAAACCAGAAAAGACGACAATAAAAATCAGTAAATGAGGTATTTGAATTTTTTTTGACAATTCAACAAGCTTGAAATAACCTAACGCGCCAATTATCGCAACAGGAATTGCCAGATATGACCATGCTCTGAATGGATATGGCATTCTTACTGGAAAATACTGACCAAGAACAGAAAATAATGCAAAGATAAACCAGATAAGAGAAATAATCACCCATGAATTTTCTTCTTTAAAGAAATGTTTATGTTCTTTGACAAGCTGGTAGATAAGATAAATAATACCTATTACTACAATAAAAGATAGCATTAAGCCAATACCTTTTGGATTATTAATCATATTATACGTGTTTACCCAGATAAAATCCAAAAGTTTGTAATTAGCTTCTCCACCAACAGCACCTGTCCCTTGCAGGGTAATTATCTTTTTGAATGAAATTACTCCATCTTTAAACAACCTTAAATGTTTAAACACCCCTTCTAAACCATAAATAATAAACATGTGCACCCAAAAAATTAAAGATAATAAAAGACCGCCAATTCCTGCAAAAATAATGTTTAGATTCAGTTTTCTTATTGAAATAACTTTACCTAGCCAATACAAACCTAAAAATGCGCCAAAATAAAACGCTGTTACAGGCACAGTCACTAAAATGCTTGAAATAACAATGATTGAAGGCAAAAGCCATGTTTTGTCAATATCAAGTTTTTTGATGCAGTATAAAGCAGGGAAGAATAATATTATGCCTAATGTATGTGACCAAATAAAATGGCTCAAAAAAGAGGGAATAATTGTGAGTATTAACGACGAGAACAATGCGATGTTTTTATCGCCTGTAAACTCTTTAACAAAAAAATAGATAAATATAGTTGCAAGCGAGATAAAGAGTATATTAAAAAATTTCATTGTCCAATAAGGTGAGTCAGATACTTGAAAAAAAACACCCATAATCAAATCATAACCTGGCGGATAAGGCGCTGCATAATGTGAAACAATGATTCCTTCTGGATTATAGATTGTTTTTTCAATTTCTATATATTTTGCATAACCCATATGCCCCCAAGAATCACCGTCCTCTAACCATGGACTGACAAATGCGCCTTTGTTCATTACATACAATATGGCTAAAAACATGACGAGAACAATTAAGGTGTAGAGTGTTGACTTTGAGATTTTAAGACCTTCTGATAAATAATTTGAAAAATAAGTTGAGAAGTAATTTGAGAAATAAGTTTTTAAATTAATTTCAACACCCTGTTCGGATTTTAACCATTTATTTTTGAAAAAAATTATTAATAAAAACATTGGAACTAATAAGCTTAAAATAAGAAAAACCCACCAGTAAAGCGGCACATGAAGAAAACTAAGGATTATACCCAAGATAGGCAATGTTCCCAAACCAACCCCAAATGATATTATCAGTTTTTCCAGAACATCTGTTTCAAATTTAACCAATTTTAGTATGGTAAATCCTAAACCATAACAAATGACAACAAAAAGCAGTAAAGTTAGATATTCCATTAAAACTGCTAAATTCATAATATATATAAAGATTATGATTTAATGCAGAATGATGGATTCTAAAAAAATGAGTTTAAAGCAAGTTGAGAATTTAAAGCGAATGGATTTAAAATTAAAAATATTCATAGCTGGCATCTGTATACTGGCATTAGTTTGGCTGTGTGTAAATTCATATCTAAATTTTGACAAGTATGATCCTTCTATTAAACAGTTTTTAAGTAATCCAGATAAATATGAAGGAAAGATTGCTTCACATAAAGGGAATGTTGTTTATGAAAAAGAGGGGGTTAAGGGTGTCAAAGATGGAAGTATTGCAGAAGAAGATATGTATCTTAAATCAGGAAGTGAAATGATTTTAATTAAATACAAAGAAAAGATTCCTAACGCAATATTTGGATATACTTTATTGAAAGGTGCATATAAAAAATCTGAGTCGAATGAACAGAAGAATTATATAGAAGTATCAGAATACTGGAACAATGATTACAATTATGTAAAATATATTATTTCTTTTATTGCACTGATTTATGTTATATTTGTATTTTTTAGAGAGTGGAAATTAACCGCAAATGGATTTATAGAAAAGATAAAATTAGAATAATGGAGTATAATAATGCCTGACTTAATAACACATGTATTAATTGGATTAATTATCTGTGAATTATTTAATATCAGACGAAAAAGCTTAGTTATCTTAGGCTCTGTGCTGCCTGATTTAGTGTTAAAGATATCATTATTAAGCTTTTTTATAGATTTTCCGATGAAAGAGATTAAGTGGCTCTTAATTCCGTTTCATACACCTGTTGGTTTGATTCTTCTAACAATTATTATAATTCTATTTTTCCGTGGAGAATATATCCTCAATTTTTTGCTTATATCACTAGGGTGGGCATTACATTTAGCAGCAGACTTAACAAACAAAGAGGTTTTCATAAATCAGATGTTATTATTGTATCCTATTTCATGGAAAAGCTATGAGCTGAATATTTTTTGGTCAAATCAGTATTGGTATCTAATGATAATTAGCTTAGCGATATATTTATTGATAATTTTTATTAAAAGAATATTAAGAAGAAAAAAAGCAAAATACATTTAAAACATTCTTGATTTCCTTGTGATATGAAGAGAACACCAAACATAGTAATCACTATACCTGCTTATAATGAGGAAGGAACGATTGTTAAAGTTCTTGAAGATATTAAAAATGTAATGAGAAATATAAGTTATAGTTCTAATTATAAAATATTAGTTGTTAACGACGGCTCAAAAGACAGAACAAAAGAATTAGCAGAAAAACATGGTGCAATAGTTGTTTCACACCCAAAAAACTACGGTCTTGCAGAAACTTTTAGGACAGAAATGAAAAAATGCCTTGAATTAAAGGCAGAGATAATTGTACATTTTGATGCAGATGGCCAGTATTTAGCTAAGGATATTCCCAGAATGATTAAAAAAATTGAAGAAGGGTATGAATTAGTGCTCGGCTCAAGATTTAAAGGAAAAATAGAAGAAATGCCACTAATAAAAAGGTTAGGCAATATTGCATTTTCAATAGTTGTCTCTAATATAACCCGAGCAAGGATAACTGACGCACAGACAGGATTTAGAGCATTTACCAGAGAGGTCGGGGAAAAAATAAAGATATCCTCTTCACACACTTACACTCAAGAACAGATTATAAAAGCAGTTAGATCAAAGTTCAAAATAAAAGAATTGCCTATTTTCTTTGCAAAACGGCGCCATGGAAAAAGCAAACTGATGAAAAGCGCTTATGAATATGGTATAAGAGCAGGATTAAATGTTCTTCGTGTTTACAGGGATTATGAACCATTAAAGTTCTTTGGTATTTTAGGTGGGGCGATCTTCGGGTGTGGATTTATTATTGGCCTTTATTTAGTATATCTGCATCTCACCACAGGAATAGAAGGACATATTGCATTGATAATGTTATGTATTTTAACAATAATGATAGGTTTACAGATTTCTTTGTTTGGATTGTTTGCGGATATGAACAGGAAGTAGGATATTAATACAAATAAAAGAAAAATACATCACACAATATGTACAAGTAAAGTGATAAAATTTAGTAAATTTATTGTCTGTTAATATGTAAGTAATAAGTCGACCTTGAAATGAAGCTCATTTTAGCCGCGGTTTAGGTAAAATCAAGGTTTTGTTTATAACCAAAAGTTGCAAACTTATTACATACGTTGATATGATAAGTTATTTAACTATGACTCAATCTTTCTATTATCTTTTTCAATTCAGTTCCTATTGTTTCTGTTGAGCATTTTTCTTTAAACAAACTGTAACCATTATTTGCAATTTTGTTTCTGAGTATTTTATCATTTTTTAACAGTAAAATTGCATTTGCAATTGATGCAGGATCTTTTGGTTTGCAAAGATACGCATGTTTTTTATGTTCAAACAATTCTGCTGTTGCAAGAGTATCTGCAGTAATTAATGGTTTATTCATTGCAATAATTTCGTACGCTTTATTAGGTATAACTCTTTGCGTTTTCATTGAAGAACCAAAAATCCCTAATCCTATATCACATTCTGCAATATATGATGGAATTTGATGATAAGGCTGTTTTCCTAAAAACAAAACATTGTGTAAATTCAAATCATTTGCAAGTTTTTTACAATATTCAAATGTTTGGCCATCTCCAATCAGCTTAAACAAGATATCTTTTTCATTTTGTAGTATTTTTGCTGTGCGAATTATATACTCAACACCTTGCAATGGTATAAAATAGCCATGGAACTCAACAATAAATTTGTTATTTTTTTGAATATTTTTATTATCAGTTGTTGATTCGATAATTTCTGTTGTTTTCTTTGGATAAAAGAAGGTATCATCTGCTCCAATAAGAACACGCCTGAATTTACTTTTAGAAATATTAAATGTTTCTGAAAAATAATTAATATGCTGAAATGTATCTAAAAGAACAACATCAGCAAGCATTGACGATTTTTTATCTAACCACCAAAAAAGTTTAGCAAGATATGAAGATTCTTTAACTTTTTTTTTGTCAAAAACCATTGTATCATATGTTGAAAGAAAAGCGTCGAATATTATTTTTTGGTTTTTTTTGGCAAATAATTTTACAATAGGCATTAAATGTTGGCCTAAAAAACCAACTAAAATTATATCAGCTCGATTTTTATTTTTAAAGAATTTAAACAAAACTTCTAAGTATCTTATATTAGACTTATTCTGGGAAGAGCAGTCTATTAAATTAATGCCTATTTTTTTCATACCTATAATAAAAATAGATGTTCTTGCATAACTTCTCTCCCTTCCGGGCATGTATAATACAGTTATTGTATTTTTTGATGACATGAAAAATGGAGTTAAGTGCATTATTTATATGTTTTATTATCACATTTGAGTATACACAAAAGTATTGATTATACAATTATACAGTTAATTTTCATAATACATATAAATGGTGGATTGTTTATGAGTTTTAGTTTTTATATTTAATATCTACTAAAATTTGATAATACAACCAATTAAAGTTATTCATTATAAAATTATAATTATGGGTGAGGAAAAGAATGATTAAAAAAATACTTGTAACAGGGGGTGCAGGTTTTATAGGCAGCTTTATAGTTGACAAACTAATTGAGAATGGTAATGATGTGCGAATTCTTGACAATTTAGAGCCTCAAGTTCATTCAAGTTGGGGTGTTCCAAAATATTTAAACCCTAACGCAGAATTTATATGTGGTGACATAAGAGATGCTTCTGTTGTCCAAAAAGCTATTGAAGATGTTGAAATAATATTTCATGAAGCTGCAATGGTTGGTGTTGGGCAAAGCATGTACCAAATAAAAAGATATGTTGATGTAAATACACTCGGAACTGCAAATTTGCTTGATATATTGGTAAATAAAGAGCATGATGTAAAAAAGCTTATAGTTGCTTCTAGTATGAGCACTTATGGTGAAGGTTCTTATTTATGTGAAAATTGTGGTGAAGTTAATGCAAAATTAAGGCCAATAGAACAGATGAAAAATAATGATTGGGAAGTCTATTGTCCTAATTGTAGTAAGTTACTAAAACCGATACCAACAAAAGAAACTAAAAAACAGGAAATAAATTCTATATATGCTCTCACTAAAAAAGATCAAGAAGATATGGTTATTAACATAGGAAAAGTATATGGTATTCCAACAGTAGCATTGAGATATTTCAATGTTTATGGTCCAAGGCAAAGCTTAAGCAATCCTTATACTGGTGTTGCAGCAATATTTATGAGCAGAATAAAGAACAACAATCAGCCGCTTGTATTTGAAGACGGCAATCAAAGCAGGGATTTTGTGTTCGTCACTGATATTGTTGAGGCAAATATTCTTGCAATGAAAAGCAATGCAGCGAATTATGAAGTTTTTAATGTCGGAGCAGGAAATCAAGTGACTATTAAACAAATTGCAGAAATTATTGCTAAATTGCACAAAAAACAGATTCTACCAAAAATAACTGCGCAATTTAGGGATGGAGATGTAAGACATTGCTTTTCAGATATTACAAAAATAAGAAGCAAGTTAGATTATAATCCAAAAGTTAATTTTGAAGAAGGAATGAGATTACTTTCTGAATGGTCTGCTAATGTAAAAGCTATTGATAAAGTTGAGCAAGCAACAGAGGAGCTACAAGAAAAGGGATTGTTATGGAAGAAAGAATAAAAGATGAATTAAAAAATACAAAAAAAAGTGTAGCAGACAAAGAAACTAAGGAGAATATTGAAAAAAGAAAATTAAAAATAATTATTGCAAATCCACCATGGCCAGGAAAAGGTTACGGCACCAGAAGCAACATAAGATGGCCACATAGAAGAGGAGACAAAATATTAACTTTCCCAATATATTTAGCATATACTCTTGCCTTATTAAAAAAAGAAGGATTTGATGCAAAAGGCATTGATGCAGTTGAAAAAGAATATGGTATAAATCAGTTTGTAGAAGAAGTAAAGAAAGAAAAACCATCAATTGTATTTATAGAAGTTAGTGCTCCATCATTAAACTACGACCTTGAAACTGGATTTAAATTAAAAAATGAAGTCAATTGTTTAACTGCTTTTGTTGGTCCACACATAACTTATGATCACAAAAAAATTATTGACAATTATTCTTTTGTTGATTTTTGTTTAAGAGGAGAAATTGAGTTTACAGCAAGGGCTCTGTGTTATGCCTTGGAAAAAAAGATTGACTTAAAAAGTGTAGACGGACTAACATACAGAAAGGATGGCAAAACAGTTGTAAATCAGGATAGAAAACTAATTGAAAATTTAGATAGTTTACCTTTTTCTGACAGAGATGATTTTAAGATAATAGATTATCAACAAGCATTTTATGCTGGTTCAAATACTGCCCTCATGTTAAGTAGCAGGGGTTGTCCTGCCAGATGCACGTTCTGCCATTGGCCTGATACTTTTACTGGACACGTTTGGAGAACAAGAAGTGCAAAAAATATATGTGATGAAATAGAAGTGCTTATCAGAAAATATAATATTAATGGGATTTATTTTGACGACGACACATTTATTGTTGATAAAGAACATGTAAAATCATTATGTAATGAAATGATAAACAGGAAATTTAAATTAAGCTGGCATTGTATGGCAAGGGTTAATAATATTGATGAAGAAATACTTTCTTTAATGAAAAAAGCCGGTTGCATAGAAATATTTTATGGATTTGAATCAGGTTCAGAAGAAATTTTAAAAGAGAGTAATAAAGCGATTACTAAAGAACAAATTAGAAATGCAGTTAGAATAACTAAAAAAGCCGACATTTGTGCATCTGGAAGCTTTATTATAGGACTTCCAAAAGAAAGCAATAAAACAATAAAAGAAACAATAAATTTTGCAAAAGAACTTCGTGCAGATTATGTACAGTTTGCATTAGCATCGCCATTTCCAGGAACAAAGTTATACGAAGAATGTAAAGAAAAGGGATTACTATGCTTAGACTCATGGGAAGACTTGGATGGTTCAAAAGGACCAATTATAAGAACTGAACATCTCTCAAGAAAGGAATTAGAAGGTGTTTTAAGAAAAATGTATATTAATTATTATACAAGCCCAAGTATAATAATTCAAAATCTTAAGTCAATAAATTCTTTAAGTGATATTAATAGAATTTATAGGGGATTTAAGTCCGTAGTTTCAAGGGTGTTATTTTATGGAAAGTAAACAGGGATTAATTTATTCAAAAATTAATTGTTATATACTAAAAGGAATTAGTTTTCGAACAAACTAATTCCTTTTATAAGTTGGAAAGCAAAGCTTTCTAACTTCTCAGAAATCCACAGATTTCCGAGATATACAAATGTCCCTAATTTTAGTTCGGAAGTTAAGGACATTTAGTATATATACATATTAATGATAAAGAATCTGAAATTAAAAAATGTGAAATTATAAAGAATTAACTTGAAGGAAAAAGGTGGGACAAAGATGGTAAAGGTTTTTTTAACAGGTGGTGCAGGATTTATAGGCGCATATATTGCTAAAAAATTAATTGAAGAAGGTGATGAAGTAATTATATATGATAATTTTTCTAATTATATTTCCCCATTAATTAGTAGGTATAATAAATATTTGGAGTACAGATTAAGTTGGCTAAAAAACAGAGTGACTATCGTAAAAGGTGACATTAGGCATAAAGGTCTTTTATCAGCCACTCTAAAAAAATATCAGCCGAAAATTGTTGTACATCTCGCTGCTGTTCCAATTGCGACAATCTCTGACCAGTTATCAGAAGATGCTACAGAAGTTAATCTTAATGGTACTATCAATGTAATTGAAGCTATAAAAGATATGGATTTTGTAAAAAGGTTTGTTTATACTTCTTCAAGCATGATTTATGGAGATTTTCAGTATGTGCCTGCAGACGAAGAGCACCCAAAGAATCCTAAAGGAGTATATGGTGCAACAAAATTGTCTGGGGAAATAATTACAAAATCATTCTGCAGCATGTATAAAAAGGAATATGTTATAATAAGACCTTCTGCTGTATATGGGCCAACAGATGCAAATAAAAGAGTTTCACAAATTTTTGTTGAAGAAGCACTTAGTGGAAAACCTCTTGTGCTGAACAATGGAGGTACTTCAAAGCTTGATTTTAGTTATGTTGAAGATGTTGCAGATGGGTTTATATTAGCAATAAAGTCACCAAATGCAAAGGATCAAACATTTAATATTACAAGAGGAGAAGGAAGAAGTTTGAAAGAATTTGCAGAGATAGTTAAGCAGTTTATTCCAGATATTATAATAGATTATAAGAATGTAGGTGATGATGAGAATAGACCAAATAGAGGGACTTTAGATATATCAAAAGCAAAAAAATTATTGGGATATGAGCCAAAATATTCCATTGAAAAAGGAATAGAAAAGTATATGGAATTTTTTAGAAAAACAGATGTGTTAAATAAAAAAGAGTAAGATAGAAAGAATAAACAAATAGTAATTGTATAAAAACACAGGATCAAAAAATGAAATATATAAACAGAAAAATTATAGAAGAACAGATAGGCTTATCAAGAAAAAGTAAAAGGAAGAGAGTGATTTACTGCTATAGCAAACAAGAAGATAACATACAACGGATGATAAATGCAGTGCAGCCTGATAGTTATATTCCGCCGCATAAGCATTTGCATAAAACAGAAGTATTCATTGCACTTTGTGGAAAATTTTTAGTTGTAGAATATGATGATTTTGGCGGCATTAAAGAATATTGTATAATCTCTGGAAAAGGTGAAAATAATGGTGCTGAGATTCAAATGAACACATGGCATAATTTTATAGCATTAAAAAAAGATTCAGTTTTATATGAGTTTATTGATGGTCCATATATTAATAATAGTGAACACAAAAGTTTCCCAGAATGGGCACCTAAAGAAGAAGAGTATGAAAAAGGTATGGTGTTTATAACGGACATAAAGAAGAGATTAACTGCAAAGCACTAAAATAAGAACAATTGAAAAAACCATAAATAAAACAAAACATTGGCATCCCCGAACCAAACCGCAGTAAGCAACGCGGTATTAAACCAAAATGGGAATAAAAAGTATATATGTAGACTCGAAAAAGAGAATAATAAAAAATACAAAAGAGACGTGTTACAATGAAAATACTTTTTTTTACGCATGAATTTCCACCAATTATAAGAAGTGGTCCTGGAAATAGGACTAGGCTCTTGGCTGACAAATTAAGTGAAAAAGGATTTAAGCTGGAGTTTATAAGCTTAAAGTTTGGAGAATATAATGGACTTGCGAAGGAAGAAAATTATAATAAGAATTGTATTGTTCATAGAATAACCCTTCCTAAAAATGAAAGATTATTATTTAGTTTTTATTCCTCTATTTTTTCTTGGATTAATAGGTCTATTGCAAAAAATTGTGATGCAGTACATGCATTAGATACAAGAGATGCACCATTTGCATATTTTAATGGAAAACCATTGCTTGTGGATATTAATGATTATACGTCTGCATCAACACCGCTTAACCCGTTTAAATTTCCGTGGAAAGCACATGATAAGTGGACAAGGTATTTTTACAATAATTTTACAAAAATAATTGAAGCAACGAGTATTTTAAGAGCAAATGCTGTCACATTTAGTAACCCTACTACTTCAGATATAGTAAGTAAATACTATAAAATACCTGAAGAGAAAATTAACATATTAGGAAGGGGTATAGATCCTAATGAATACTTAACAGAAAAAACAGCTAAAAAAAGAAAAGACATTTTGTTTATTGGTGGTAACCTTGAGGGAAAGGGTATTGAAGAGATGATAAAATCTATAAGTATAGTTAAAAGAAGATATCCATCAATAAAGGTAAACGTAATTAGCAAGGCATCACCTGAATATATGAAGCACTTACAAAGTATGATGGATGAATTTAAGGTAAGTGATAATTTTGTATTTCATGGAGAGTTATCACATAAAGAAATAATTAATCTGCAGATGCAATCATATATGTTTGTGATTCCAACATATCGTGATGGTATGCCACAAGCATTACTTGAAAGTATGATGGCTAAATTACCAGCAGTTGGTACAAATGTAGGCGGATTGCCTTATGTAATAGATGACAAAAAAACTGGATTTCTTGTTGAAGTGTATAATGTTGAGCAATTAGCAGAAAAAATATTGTTCTTGCTAAATAATCCAAAAATTGCCGAAGAGATGGGTGAAAAAGGAAGAGAAAAAATACTTAATAACTTTACTTTTGATAGCATCGTTGAAAGATATATAAAGATATATGAAAAGATTAGTAGTAAATGATAAATAAGTCAAGTTTTCGTGATTATTCAAAAAGATGTTGTTAAGTAAAATAAAGAAAGATTAATATAAAGCAATAATTTGTTTTAATTTTAAAAATCTCAAAAGTTCATTGAAAAAATAGAGGGAAACATGGAGTAACAAAAATGAAAAAAGTTGTTGTATTCGGCGCAGCAGGTCTTGTTGGAAGCCATTTAGTTGATAAATTTATAGAAGATGGTTTTAAAAAAGATGAAATTATTGCGTTTGATAATTTGGACTGGGGTAAAAGAGAGTATATTTCTGATAATGCTACTTTCGTTTTAGGGGATATAACTAACAAAAAAGAGGTAGAAGAAGTAATGAAAAATACTGATGCAGCGTTTATACTATCTGCAGTAACAAGAATTCCTTATTCATTAGAGTATCCAAACAAAACAATAATGGTTAATGTAACTGGTGTTTTAAATATCCTTGAATCTGCAAAGAAAAATCTTGAAAATGGAAGAAACACGAAAATTATTTTTGCTTCTTCTGGGTCTGTATATGGTGAACCTATACATTTGCCAATCACTGAGGAACACCCATTAAACCCTAAAAATTTATATGGATGGACTAAAGTAATGGGGGAGCAGCTTTGCAGATATTATTATGAAATGTTTAAAATCAGCTCAATCTGTTTAAGATATTCAAGTATATATGGTCCAAGAAGCAGTTCAGACACTGTTATTCCTTCATTTATTTTAAATGCTATCAAAGGAGAACCACTGATCATAAAAGGCGACGGCACCCAAAAAAGGCAGTTTAGTTATGTAAAAGATATAGTGGAAGGAACAAGTCTTGCATATAAAAGTGATATTGAGCATGATGTATTTAATATTAATGGTGGGTATACATCGCTTGCTTCAATCCAAGAAATAGCTGAATTGGTTAAAACAAATGTTGATAATAAAAACACAAATGAGGTTAGAATTATTAAAGAGGAGCAAAGAAAAGGTGATATAACACATCCTGAACTTGCAATAAGCATTGATAAGGCAAAAAAAAGATTAGGATATGAACCAAAAGTAAATCTACCTGAAGGTATCCTTAAAGTCGAAGAATGGTATAAGAGACGGGTGGAAAAATTCAGTAGATTAATATAAAAATAAGTAAAGGAATTATAAGTTTTTATTTATGAAAAAGGTGAGAAATATGAACCAAAATATAGATACTAAATGTATAAAGAATATTTCTTTTGGAAAAGTGCCAATAGATGAAAAAGAGATTGATGCAGTAAGTGAAGTCTTGAAATCCGGGTGGTTGGCTCATGGTCCAAAAACAAAGGAATTTGAACAAAAATTTGCTAAATTATGCAATGCAAAACATGCTGTTGCTGTGAATTCTGCAACAGCAGCTTTACATCTTTGTTTGCTATCAAAAGGATTAGGTAAAGGTGATGAAGTAATAGTGCCAACACAAACACATGTTGCTACTGCACATGCAGTGATGTATTGTGGTGCTACACCTAAATTCGCAGATGTAAGAATTGATAATTACAATATGGACATGGAATCTGTAAAAGAACAAATAACTGATAAAACAAAAGCAATTATTCCTGTACATTTCGCTGGTCACCCTGTTGAAATGAATAAACTAATCAGCATAGCAAAAGAGAATAATTTATTTATTATTGAAGATGCTGCCCATTCTCCTCTTGCTAAGTTTAATGGAAAACTAATTGGCTCATTAGATACAGATGCAGCATGTTTTAGCTTTTATCCTGTAAAACATATAACAACAGGAGAAGGCGGCATGGTAGTAACAAATGATGACAAAATTGCAGAAGATGCAACTTTATTAAGAGCGTTTGGGATTGACAGAAGTACATGGTTAAGAACACAAACAGAAAGACCATGGATATACCATGTAACTAAAATTGGGTACAATTTTAGAATGACTGAAGTTGGTGCTGCAATGGGTGTGTCACAATTAGACAAGCTTCAAAGTCTTATAAAAATAAGACAAAAAAATGCAAATTTATATGAAAAAGAATTAAAGGGAACTAAAGCAATAAAGCTGCCACAGATTGTAGGTGATATTGAACATGTATATTTGTTTTATCAAATATTAATTGATAATGAATCTGCAAAAACAAAAAGAGATGAATTAATCCAAAAATTAAAAGATAAGGGAATTGGTACTTCAGTACATTACCCATTACCTGTTCCACTTATGCCGATATATAGAGAAAAATTTGGTTATAAAGAAGGTGATTTCCCTATAGGAGAAAAAATAGCAAAAGAAGCATTGAGTTTACCTGTACATCATGGAATAAGTAGTGATGATATAACTTTTATATGTGATAGTATAAAAGAGTTGGTAGAGTAGAAAAGAGCAGAGAACTTTACAAATTAGTTAGGTTCACTAATTTAGTTAATGTTCAGATTATTAAGCTTATCTTTTTAATTTGACTATATGTTTGTCTTCAAAAAATATCTTAAACCCTAGATTCTGATAAAACCGTACAGCATCCCTCTTTTTATCTGTACAGACTAAATTACAATAATCAGGAACAAGCTTTTTTCCAATACCTTTTCCTCTGTATTCTTCATCCACAACAAGCCGTTTTATGCGGTTATGCTCGATAAAATTAAAACCAATAACTGCATCTTTTTTTTTGTCGAGTACATAAACGAGTTTGTAATTGGGAGAGAACATATAACCTATAAAAAACTTAAAGAAACCTATCTTTGAAAATCTGTATTTATTGCTCAAATTCCATATTTGCATCCAATATTTAAATTTCATTTTAACAATAAAAGCATAAGGATTTATATTTTTGCTGATATTACATTATATTTTATAAAGAACTAATAGTTGAAGATAGATAGTGAGTTGAAGATATAAAGATGAATATAGAAAATTTGGAACAGAAGAACTTTCTTCAAGAAAATTTATAAAGATTATTTAATTAGATGAATTAATGAATGTTATCAGCATATTATACATCGTTTTAGGATTGTTTATGCATCTTTTTTCAACAATTATGCCTGCTATTAGGGGATATCTTCTCTTTAAGAGGTTTAATTATATAATTAAAATAAGAACACTTGCAGAAATTTTAGTTATAGTCGCAGCTGCAAACGTCATTGTTCCATTTAGAATGCTGGGTTTTTTTGTTAAGACATTAATTCTAAAAAATAATTATCAAGTGCCATACAAAACAAATTTTGCTGTTTCAACAATAGAACAATTAGCAGAAATCATTATCCAAACAATAGTCGTATTATTGTGTATATATGTTATTGGATTTGATGGTGAAACAAACATAGTATTTAAGATAATATTATCAGTAATTGCGATATTAACATTAATAATTCTCTTTTTTTGGAATGGACTAAGTAGTTTTATCATAAAGATAATCAATACTTGTGTGTGGATTTCTCCTAGAAGACTAATTGACTTAATAAAAAGAAAAACAAAAATAAAAAAAGCGTATTTTACAGAAATTATTGAGATTGTCCAAAATAAAGATGGAAAAAATAAAATGATAATCAGTTTAATAATAACAACTGCTCTTTCATATATTATATTCCCTTTTTCATTATATTTTTTCTTCAAAGGTATGAATATTTCATTAAGCCCTGTTCAAACATTTGTTGTTTTTTGGCTGCCTATGATATTAGGAAGGATTTCAGGCATTCCTGGTGGGTATGGTATACGAGAAGGAAGTATGATCTATTTAATGACAAAGATGGGTATTCCCATTGCAACTGCAACATCCTCTACAATATTATACAGAGTATTAACAATAACAATAATAATGATTATTGGTATATTATTAGCTACAAAATATGGAATAAATATATTCAAGCTCAAAAAGTTGTTTAAAGAAAATACATTTAAAGAGGAGAACAAACCACTTGGTTAAGATTAACTAACTAGTTTAAGTATTACTATTAACATGATTAAACATTATTGTTATAACATAAATTAATAGTATCATTAACATGACCATACAAACAATATTAATAACCGGCGGCGCAGGCTTTATCGGAAGCCATTTATGTGAACATCTCGTTAATAGGGGCGAGACTATTGTTTGTGTGGATAATTTAGGGAGTGGAAAGAGAGAGAATATCAGGCATATGGAAGAAAAAAAGAATTTTGTCTTTATTTATTTTGATGTTACTGATTCACTCGAAAAATTAGAAAAAGAATTAACCCAAAAAAAGATTGGAAAAATTGACCAAATTTATCATCTTGCCTCACGTGCATCACCAATAGATTATCAAACTTATCCAGTTGAAACAGCATTGGCAAATTCTTTGGGATTAAATAATATGATAAAGCTTTCAATGAAACATGATGCAACGATTTTATTTTCGTCTACATCAGAAGCATATGGCCAGCCAAAAGTACATCCACAGCCAGAAGAATATTGGGGTAATGTGAATCCTGTTGGTATTCGTTCATGTTACGACGAAAGCAAGAGATTTGGAGAAGCATTAATGATGGCTTATTACAGAGGACACAACGCAAAAATCAAGATAGTAAGGATATTTAACACATACGGCCCTAAAATGAGGAAAGATGACGGCAGAGTTATCCCTAATTTTATTCAGCAGGCATTAAATAATGAATCAATAACAATTTATGGCGATGGTACCCAAACACGAAGTTTTTGTTATGTAAGTGATTTAATTGACGGCCTTGTAAGAATGATGAACAGCAAAGAAATTGGACCGAAAAATTTAGGAAATCCGCATGAGATGACAATATTAGAATGCGCTAACAATATTATTAAAATTTCTGGCTCAGCATCAAAAATTATATTCAAATCTTTGCCTGAAGACGACCCAACAAAAAGACAGCCTGATATTTCTGCAGCAAGAATGATGCTCGGGTGGGAGCCAAAAGTAAACTTTGAAGAAGGCATTAAAAAGACAATTGAATGGTTTAGGGAAAATTAATCTTGTTAAAAAAACGTGTTTGTTTAGTTCCAAGGCGAAGCCACCATTTCACTATTATTTTTTTCGTTAATTATTATTTCGTTGTTTAACTTTTCATTTTTACAAATTTTATGTTATACGGCAATTTTAAAAAATATTCATGAAATGGTGGATTTCGTTCCATGTCTTAAAAAACTTTAAAAAAATTCATGAGAAGGGGGACTGCGTCCCTAAAACTTGTAGAGAGTAAAACAAGCAAATAACATTAGTGCACAATAAAAAACCAATTCACAATCTTTATAAATCACCTTATTTGAATATTCTTCTCATGAAAATTACATTTGTCATTCCTCCAGCCATAAAAGGAAGGGCTGCTGAACGGTTGTTTGGATGCACTTATCAGGTTTATCCACAGCCAAATTTAGTAGTCCTTTATGCTGCAACGATTCTTAAAAATAAAGGATATGATGTTGTTGTCAGAGATATGCCTGTTGAAAGCTTGAGCTTCAGTGATTATGAAGAATGGTGTGAGAATGATAATTCTGATGTTTATTGTTTTCATACTGTGCCATTATGCTCAGAGCTTGATCTTTACGCTGTAAAATTTCTTGATGAGAATAAGCCGATTATTTGGTTTGGACCAAGGCCGACAGCTGACCCCACTGAATTTCTGGAAAAAGATGAGAATTATGTTCTTAGAGGAGAGGTTGAGGCAACAATAAGCAAGGTTGTGGATGCAATTGAAAAAAAGAATGATGAATTACTTAAAGATATTCCTGGTCTGTCGTATAGAAAAGCAGGCAAAAGTTATCACAACAAAGGTTTTGGGTATATTAAAGACGTGAACAAACTGCCTGTTCCTGACAGAACATTAATACAATATAAGAAGTATACTAATCCAAAATTACCAGGTTCACCGTATACAACAATGCTGACGTCGAGACAGTGCAGCTCTCGTTGTTATTATTGCGTCCCAAACAGCTTAAGTTATGCGCGCGAGTTAGAATGGAAACGATGCTCGACTTCGCCAGAATGCATAAAACCGCCTGTAACGCTTGTTGAGCCTGAAAATGTAAAAAAAGAGTTGGAAGAGATAAAATTATTGGGCATAAAAGCAGTTTCTGTTATAGACGACCAGTTTGTATGGGGCAAAGAGAGGCATATGCAAATCTGCCAGGCATTTAAAGAAGTTGGACTGCCATTTGGAATTTTAGCAAGAAATGACAGACTAGTTGATGAAGAGATTGTTAAGGCATTAGCTGATGCAGGATGTGTTTATATTGACTTTGGCGTTGAAAGCTTCAGGCAGGAAATTCTTGATGACGTCGGCAAAGAGTTAAAGGTTGAAACAATAGAGCAATCAATCAATCTTCTGAAAAAATATGATATAGAACCAAAAATAAATATTCTATACGGTGCTTCTCCTCTCGAAACAAAAGAAACTTTGCAAGAAACACTCGACAAATTGTTAAAACTGGATGTTAATTTTGCGCAGTTTGCTGTCTGCAGCCCTTTCCCTGGCACAAGATTTAGAGAAAAAGCATTAAAGGAAGGATGGGTTGTAGAGAAAGATGTTGGCAAAGCAGACCCAAGCAAAAAATCATTGATAGAATATCCGCACTTATCAAATCAATATCTAACTGACTGGGTCAAACATTCTTACAGAAGATTTTATTTACGACCAACAGTTATACTAAAACGATTGTTAAGCATAAAAAGGCCAGGAGATGCTTTGGTTTATCTAAAAGGGCTATATCAGTTGACGAGATAAAGCATATTTGTTTAGTTCCATGGCGAAGCCACAGGTTCACTATGATCAATTATTAAGTCGTTAGTCGTAGGTCGTTTGTCGTCAGCTGTTTTTTACGTTTTTCCGTTTACAACTAACGACAAACGACTTACGACAAACAGTTTAATTAGTGAGACGGGTGGCTTCGCCCTTGAACGTGTTGAGAGCTGAAAAAAGATATCAAAAAAGCAAGAAATCAGTTAAACAAATATGAAAAAGTTAGACTTATAAAGCAATGTTTTAAATTATAAATCATTGTTAAGTATGCAAGGGGGTAAAGAACAATTTTAACAACAATATTGTTAATAGTATATGTAATCTTAATTTTATTGATTGGTTTGTTAGCGTGGACTTTTATAGGGTATCCTCTTTTTTTAATATTATTTTCTCCAATACTAAAAAAGACGTATAAAATTAGCACTTCTTATTTTCCTAAAGTCACTTTCATGATAATGACTTATAATGAGGAAAAGGCAATTCTTAAAAAATTAGAAAACAGTACTGAAATTGATTATCCTAAAGATAAACTGGAGATTTTTGTTGTCGACAGTGCTTCTACAGACAGGACACAATCAATTGTTAATGAATTCATTAAATCATTTCATAAAAAATTTCCAAGTGACAAAAGAATTATTAAGTTGATTGCGCAGCCTAAGCGGGAAGGCAAAGCGTCTGGAATTAATTATGGGCTAAAATATGCTAATACAAACAGCGAGATAATCATAATCACAGACGGCAATGCAATGCTGAATAAAGAGAGCATCAGAAATTTAATAAAGCATTTTTATGACGAGAAGGTTGGCGGTGTTTGCGGAAGGTTTGAAGCAAGAGATACACAAGGAACATCTGTTGGAAGCGGTGGAAACATTTACTGGCAGATAGAAAAATTGTTGAGGTGGGGTGAAAGCAATTTAGACAGCTGCATTCATATGAGTGGAGAAATTACTGCACTCAGAAAAGGCATAATAAACGAGCTTGACACAACACAATTAGCTGAAGATTTTGACATGGCTGTTACAATAAGAAAAAAAGGTTTCAGGATAATCTACGAACCTGAGGCAATTGCTTATGAACCTGCACCTACAAATATTATTGACCTTAAAACGCAGAAAAAAAGAATAACTATTGGAACATTGCAGGTTCTGTTTAAACATAAAGATATGCTATTTAACCAGAAATATGGGTGGTATGGATTTATAATTTTACCGTCTCATAAACTGTTTCAATTATTAACACCATTTGCGTTGATTTTTATGTTTATATTCACCCTTGCATTGTTTATTATAAATAGCAATAATTTGATCACTGTCCTGTTATTCATTGAAATATTTATGATATTATTAACTATGCTTTCTTTTGCGCTTACACTCATTAGCTTATTCAATCAGAGTAGAATACTGAACTTTATCAAATATTTTGCAGCAAGCAACTGGATAGTTCTTCTTGGATGGATGGATTTTGTCAGTGGAAAAAGGATAGTAACTTGGAAGAAGATTGAAAGCAGCAGGGAGTTTTAGGGTGCTTTTTCATCACAAGTTGGTTGCTAATTTAGGGTCTTTTCTGTTGCATGAATTTAGGTATTAAATTCAATGTTCATAATATTTATAAAACAAACCAAGTTTATGGCTGTATAAATAAGTTGTATAAATAAACTTAAAATGCAGGGTGTTTTGATGAGTAATATTATTGTTCTTGGAATAAATGACGGCCATAATGCCGGCGCTGCCCTTATCAAAAATGGAAAGGTTGTTGCAGCTATACAAGAAGAGAGATTAAGAAATATAAAGAATTATTCTGGTGTTCCTACAAGAGCTATCCATGAAGTGTATAAAATAGCGAATATTCATCCACAAGACACAAATCTTATTTCTGTGGTAAGTTTGAACAGAACTTATGCGCCGTTAAAAGAATTTCCTTTGAAAGTAAGATTGTTCTATAAACTCGCGCCATATCTTGACAGCCATTCATTTGCCAGATGGTATGTTGCAATTCTTCACAAATTCAGAAAAATGGATGGTGTTTACAAGGTTTTGAAAGAGTTAAATTTACAGGACAAAGAGCTTATGTTTGTTGACCACCACAAATGCCATGCTGCATGCGCACATTATTCAAAGCCTGTGAAAAATAATAGAAATTCCAAGCCAAATTTGATACTGACCAGCGACGGAGCTGGCGACGGTTTAAGCGCTACAGTAAGCATTGGCCACGAAAATCACATACAAAGGATTGCCAGCACTACTTTTTACAACAGCTTAGGCAATGTTCTTTATAGCGAGATTACTGGTTATCTTGGACTGCAAAGATGGGAGCATGAATACAAATTAATGGGCATGGCGCCTTATGGAAAAGCTGAGAAAAGTATGGATAAAATCAAAAAAATCATAAGAATAAATCCAAGAAATCCATTGGAATTCCAGAATACAATTGGAGCAGTTGGACCTTATATCGGGCTTAAATTAAAGCATCTTTTACATGAAGAAAGGTTTGATAATCTCTGCGCAGCTACACAGCTGTATTTTGAACAGCTTGTCAAACAATGGGTAAAGAATGCAATTAAAAAAACAGATTTGCATAATGTTGTTTGTTCCGGCGGTATGTTTTTGAATGTAAAAGCAAATAAAGTATTAAGAGAAATGCCTGAGACAGAAAATATTTTCTTTTATCCTGCTGCTGACGACGGCGGAACACCAGTTGGAGCAGCATTGGAAGGATATTACAGATACTGCCAAAAACAAGGAATAAAACCAGAGCATCATGAAATCGAAGATGTTTATTATGGAAAAGAGTATGACAATGAACAAATCAAAAAAGTATTGACAGAAAAAGGCTGGATGAAAAAAGCAGTATTTGTTGACGAGATTGATGCTGAAGTTGGAAGTCTTGTTGCAAAAAACAAGATTGTTGCAAGATTAAGCGGGAAAACAGAATGGGGACCAAGAGCATTAGGCAACAGAAGCATTCTGGCTAATCCTAATGACTTAAGAGTTATCAAGGATATTAATTTTGCAATAAAGAAAAGAGACTTTTGGATGCCGTTTGCAATAAGTCTGATTGAAAAAAGAATGAAGGATTATCTAATAAATCCTGTTCCTTCAAGGTATATGATTGACAGTTTTGACACAACCGATAAAAGAGACGAGATAATTGCAGGAACACATCCATTTGATAATACAGCAAGACCGCAAACAGTCCAAGAATGGAATCCAAGCTATCTTAAAGTTATGAAAGAGGTTGAAAGAGAAACAGGTATTGGTGGTGTGCTTAATACTAGCTTTAATCTGCATGGATATCCGTTGGTTGATAATCCTGAAACAGCATTGTTTACATTTGAAAACTCTGGATTAAAATATTTGGCGATGGGGAATTGGCTGGTGAGGAAGTAAAATAAAGAATTTTGAAAGAAATAATGAAAATAAGATTTAACAAAATATTAAAATAGATTATTGTTTAAGTTCTATAATGAAACTCATTCGCACAATCGAAAGCTTTTACCCAAAAATAACAGGTCCATCTAATCAGGCATTTAAAATTAGTTCTGATCTAGAAAAAAGAGGAATATCCTGTTCAATCTATACTACAAACTTCGATGCTGGTAAAGTTCCAGAAACTGAAAAAATAGAAAATGTAGACGTAAAAAGGTTTCCTGTAAAATACAGATTTCTGAAATATATTTATTCCCCCAGCATGAAAAAAGCATTGATTAAAGAAGAAGCAGATATTATCCATGCACATTGTTACAGGAGTTATCAAAGCGATATTTCTTATAAGATTGCAAAGAAGAAAGAAAAGCCATTTGTATTAAGCACACATGGCACGCTGTTAAGCTACAAGCATTTTGTCAGTTTTCCATGGAAACTAGCATATGATATTTATGATTTAATCACATTGAAAAAAACAGCGAAAAAAGCAGATGCAGTTATTGTCAACAGCTTACAGGAATATAATGAAGCATTAAAATTTGGGATTTCCAAAGACAACCTTCATTTAATTCCTGTAGGTATTGATATTGATAAATTTAATTTCAACAAAAAAATAGAGGATAAAAATAAAAAAGAAATTAATTTACTATTTGTCGGCGGTGTGACAAGAAACAGGCCTTTAATGCCAATACTAAAAGCGATTAAATTGATAAATGAGAATAGATTTAAAAAAATTAAGGATAATATATCAAAAGAAAATAAAAACAAAAAAGATAAAAAAGTAAAACTTACAATAATCGGCTCTGAATACAGAAGCAGTTTCTCTGGCAGGTTAGGTTATATCGACGAGCTGAAATCTTTTGTTGAAAATAACAATTTAAGAGATAATGTTGAGTTTCATTCTCACAAAACACAAAAGGAATTAATTGAATTTTATAAAAAAGCAGACGTGTTTGTTTATTTAAGTAAATACGAGAGCTTTGGCCAGCCACTGCTTGAGGCAGCTGCATCTGGCTTGCCCGTAATATGCTCAGATGTTGGAATAGCCAGAGATATTTTTGAGAATGAATGGATTATTGAGCATAAAAAAGATGTTAAATATAAAAAAGAAATAAAGCATAAAAAAGACGACAGTGATGAAAGCGAGGACATGAAAGAAGAAATTGTAAATATAATTGCTGAAAAGATTATGAAATTGTTTGATGCTTCATTAAGGCAAAAAATTGGCGAAAAAAACAAAGAAATTGTTAAAAGGAAGTTTAACTGGAAAGAGATAATTAACAAATATGTTGAATTGTACACACAATTGATTGAACAGAGTAATGATAAACAGAAAAGTAGCTGAAATCATTAATAGACAAGATAAAATATGGATTGTTAGTTCACTCAATAAACCTGAAACTCACTTCCTGTTCTTTCGCTGATTTCTCCTTTAATATTTTTTTCGTAGAGCTTTTTTACTTCTTCTCTTGTAAAATTGCTTAAAAGCCAGGCAAGCTTTAAGTATGCAGTTTCAGTTGTCATATCACAGCCATCACCAAGGACACCAATTTGTTTTATTTCACGCTGGTTAGAGTAAACATTAAGATTTATCCTGCCATAGATTGTCTGCGGAGCAATTGCCACAACAACTCCTTTTTTAATTAGGGTTCTTATAGCTTCAAATATTTTTTTGTGCTCTTTTGTAAATGTGTCTATTTGGCTTGTTGGAGGGTTTCCTAAACCTGTTGCTTCTATAATCAAGCCACTGTAATTTTTATAAAATAAAAATTCATTAGCATACATGTTTGTTCTTTGTGTCAGAATACCAATTTTGATAAGTTCCTTAAAAGGCATGATTTTAAGATTAGTCTTATTTTCAGTGAGGTCTGTCTTATTTTTATGTTTTTTAGAATAATTTGGGTTTATGAACTCAATATTTGACAGGTTTACTCTCGCTATAGCTGTAGTGTTGACTGGCTTGAAAGCATCTCTTCTTGAAGTGTGCATTTTTCTGCATTTTAATCCTTGTAAAATAACGCAGCTTTTGTCATCTGATGATTCATGCATGCAAATAGCCACGTCTGCAAAATCAGTTTCAGCAATAAACTTTGCAGCGCATATTAAGTTGAATGACGCATCACTGCTGCCTCTGTCAGAGCTTCTTTGCGCGCCAACAAGAATCACAGGGATTGGAAGAGAATTTAGAATAAAACTTAATGCTGCAGATGTGTAATGCAATGTATCAGTTCCGTGAGTTATAATTATTCCTTCAACACCAGCTTTTACTTCCTGCTGTATTTCTTTTGCAAGAAGATTATAATGGGCAAATCTCATATCTTGGCTCCACATATTCCGTACAAGCCTGCTTTTTATGTTTGCTATTGCTCCAAGCTCAGGAAACATATCTAATAATTCTTTTGGAGTAAATCTTGCAACTACTCCGCCCGTTTCATAATCAACCTTTGACGCAATTGTGCCGCCGGTATGAAGAATAGTTATAGTCGGCTTATTATTATTAAAACTTATTTTTTCGCCTGCAAATGTTTTTGAATTATGGGTTTTTGATTCATTATGCTTTTTTATTAAGTTTATTTTTTTTATTTTACTTCTTTCAATGCCAATATTATATCCATTATCCAACTTTAGAACGAGATTAGCGGTGTTTTCATTAGGCATAAGAATTCCTTCGTACTCTTTATATTTACTCTCATCACTAATATTATCCCTGCAAATAATCGTTACATGATCACCTGGCTGAGGTGTGCTTTTTGGTTTAGGTGTATTATTCGATTTGTATATGTTTTTGGGTTTGCTTGGGGTTTTATTCATATATTCATCCATTTTATTAAGAATTATCGTTCATGAAGAAATGGTAAGATGGTAATATGGTTTGATGGTCTGAAGGTACTACGAATGGAACGACGTAAATCAGTCGTTACCATCAAACCATCATACTTTCCTACCATCTTACTTTATTTTCTTTTCATGAGACGGGGGACTGCGTCCCACAAACGAGTTGTGAGTAAATAACTTGTTATATACTAAATGGAATTAGTTTTCGAACAAACTAATTCCATTTGTATATATACTAAAAGTGATTAATTTTCGAACAAATTAATCAATTTTGTATATACAAAAGTCCTTGTTTTTTGTTCGGAAGCTAAGGACTTTTAGTATAGATAAGAAAAGATGTTGAGAAACAGGAAATCAGTTAAACAAATACAAGATTTTGAAAAATTAAACTTACACTGAACCCATATACATACCATTAACACTAGAAGTAATTTTAATCTTAACCATGCCTTTCTCTTTCCTGCAGTTTGGTATAAGAATACTTCTGCCTTTTGCAACAGCTATTTTATCCTTAAAAAATCTGCCATAAGACGTTATTTCTGCTTGGACAATATCGCCTTTTTTGAACATTAAAGGCAGCTCTGGTGTAGATCGTATTTCTCCTTCACCTATTAAAGAGATATTATACTTTTTCTCCCATGTTTTAAGTTTTGCCATAAAACTGTCCCATTCTTCCTCTTTAACAGGATTTCTTCCAAACATATTACAGCAGAATTTCTGAATAGATATTTTTAATTGATTATTCTTACAAAATTCTATCAATTGCTCAATATCTTTATCATTAACTCCATGAAGATATACTGGTGTGATTATTGTTTCAATTCCTTTTTCTGAGGCATATTTGACATTGTTTAAAACATTCGCTAGATTATATGTTTTTGTTCCCATTAATTGAGCGGCTTTTTCAGAATCAAAAGAGGATATTGAGATGTTTAACTTAACCTTTTTTATCTTCGCAAGCTCATCTGTGATTTCTTTATTTAATAAAACACCTGAAGTGATAATGTGGACATCTTTAACTAAAGGTAATTTAGAAATGTCCTTTATTAAATCAAGAATTCGAGAGTAAAGCAATGGTTCGCCATGTGGGTTAATCCATATACTTATAGGTATAGTGTTGCCTTTCTTTTTCTTATAATCAATAAGTTTAGCTAGTTCATTGACAATATACTCTTCCTCAACAATAAAATCAACCTCTTTTTTTGAACTTATACCTTCGCCAACACTGCAAAAAATACAGTTCATATTGCAAGATGTCAATGGCTTTACTTCTATCATATCGCTTCCTTTATCGATGATACCAATAAATTTTAAGCCAAACAAAGGAATGCTAGAATTTTCATGGATGTAGATTGATTTGTTTTGGGTTATCTTGTTTTTTAGATTTGGCATATATTTTTCAATTAAAAACATGAATCTCTTGTTTGAATTCTTGTTAGTATTCTTAGAAAAGATGATTTCATTTATGTTTTTTAGCCTGAAATTCTTGTCAATTTTTCTTATTTCGTCTAATGGAATTTCAAAGCAGAATATATTGTATAGAGATACATTAAGCAAATCTTTGTTGATGCTGAATTCCAGTGATTTGAAGTGCATAAACTAAGAAGAAGAAATAAAGAGTTTAAATAATTAGCTGTTTAAAATTGAAAAAAAAGAAAGAAAAAATTAAGTGGTTTTAGGTCCTGCGCACTTACCTTCTGGATTGTAGCAGGTTGCGCCGGTTGGGCAGGTATCTGACCAGCCAACCTCATAATCTCCATATTGTTTCCACGCTTTAACGTTACCATAAATTGAACAGACATATTGTTTATAAGTGTATTCTTTAAAATATTCATTTTCTTTGCAATAATATACAGCATCCCCTACGTTACAATTCAATTGGCAATGAGAAAAATCTGTTCCTGAAACGACGCATACATAGGGTTTACCAATAAGAGTATCTGTTGTTTCACTACAATCTTCATATTCATTTGTTATTTTCCCTGTACAAGTATATTTTATTTGTGTATGTACAAAAGTATCTTTACATCCTTGATATATTTGTTGATACTTACAACATCCATAATAATTATTACACCTTCCATCTCCATTTGTAAGAAAGGAACATGGTGTAACATTCCACATCTTTGTACAATCACTCTTTTTGAGTTCTTCTTTAAATAGCTGATTACCTGAATTATCTTGTTCGCATTTCTTTTTGCCTGTTGGTAGTGGTAGACATGTTATACCTATCGAAACTTTAGATATTTTAATCGCTTCTCCAGCCAAATCTCCTTCTCCACTTTCATCTGTTAATAATGCACTTTCTCCACTTGTTCCTGTTGTTAAAAGTTTACCTGTGCCAGAAACCATCGTCCAAATACCTACTATCGCCACAATTCCTACAATCGCAATCAAATATAAAGAATACTTTTTCACGTCTTTTTCCATTTTTATCACCTTTTTTAGTTTGAATTGTTCAAAATTATCTAATTTGTTTATTTCTGAATGAAGTAATATATAAATTTTTTTTATTTGACGAGCTAACATCGACAAAAATATAAAAAATTAGTTACTTCTACAAATACTCCATAAACTCTTCCTCTTTTATCTTAGCGAGTTCAAGAATCCCTTTAAGTGTTCCTATTTTTAGTTTTTAATTAAGCCAAAAGCCATTTCCAGATGGGAATAAATCTAATCCCTTTATTCTCTGCTTCATAATTATAGGTTAGAACCCACAAATTTTTGCATTGTAAACCATATACTTTTAATAAAACTATGTGGTTATTAACGATTATGTTTGCTGATAACCATTTTTATTAGAATAACAGGTATTTAATATTATTTGAGTCGGCTTTATTCTATCGGTAGCTTTTAGCAAATAATTGTATAGTGTATCGGTAGCTTTTAGCAAATAGTTGTATAATGTATCGGTAGCTTTTAAAAATATTTGAGAAGAATCGTGAAAACGTATAAAAGAAAAAGAGTATATCAATTGCTTAGGTTTCATCCAAAATAAATAGGCTTTTCTTTCTGGAACTCTCTGCCTTTTGCGCTTGTCAGCATCTTTTGCAGATCGTCGTATGCCTTTTTGATGTCTGGTGTTATTGATGGCTGCACCTTCTCCAATGCTTTGTCAAAATATTTTTTAGTTACTTCTTTTGCTTTAATATCATCTCTTAAAGCCAGTATAGCTGCTTCTCTGCATATTGCTTCAATGTCAGCGCCGGCATATCCTTCTGTTTTTTCAGCGAGTTCTTTCAAATCAACACCCTTTAATGGCATTGATTTAGTATGAATTTTGAATACTTGCTCTCTTGTTTTCAGCTCAGGTACTGGTGTCTGAATAATCCTGTCAAATCTGCCTGGTCTCAATAATCCTGGATCAATTATGTCAGGCCTGTTTGTTGCTGCTATTACAACAACGTCATGCAGTTCTACTAAACCATCAATTTCAGTCAGCAATTGGTTAACGACACGCTCTGTTACATTCGTATCTGAGCTCATTCCTCTTCTTGGAACAATGCTGTCTATTTCATCAAAGAAAATTATGCTCGGTGATGTTTGTCTTGCTTTTTTGAATATTTTTCTAACTGCCCTCTCGCTTTCGCCGACCCATTTTGAATTATGTAATAACAAAGGAATATTACCCCCTATAAACGCATCATCTTCAGTTTCAACATCGAACATTAGTTGAGACTCTGCTTTAATCTTAGTCTTTATCCTTGTCCAGAGAATATCACCTTTGGCTATTTTTTGAAGTGTTTTAAATTCTTCTAATTTTTGTATATTGTGTGGAACATATTTTTCATAAAGCCGCATAATTTTTTGTAATCTTAACAAACCAAGCTTTCTTCTTCCTGAAATTGCATGTTCAAAGCTTCCGTCAGGAATCTCCTTATCATATTTAAGTCCGGCAAGCTTTTTAATCCTTTTAAGCAATAAATATACCGGGGGTATATGATATTGCGCATTATATTCTTTCCTTACATCATATTCTTTTCTTACATCAAGTTGATAATTATCATCTAAGATATTTTTAAAAGAATTCAATTCTTTCGTTCCTGAAACAGTCAGCATATACGTATTATCTTTCCTTCTCCAATATCTTGATTTAATACCTAAAATTGTTAATAAATAAGCAAACCCCTCAACACATAGGAAAGACTTTGACGCGTATTCAATTTTTGTTTTAGAGATGGTTCCATCTCCTTTATATGCTGCCCTTAAAAATGCAGAAATTACATTTTTTGGAGCTTTTGCAATAATAGAAGGGCATTTAATAGTATAACTCTTCTTTGTTCCCAATCTCTGCCCAAAAATACTTTCAAGATATTTTACTAATAATGTAGAGTAAACAACAATCCTATCTTTATATGACTTGATACGCTTTTTCTCAACAAATTGTCTAAACAAAGATGCGATTTCCTTTTTATTTTCTTCATTATAATTACATATAGTAACTGCCTCTTTAGAGATATTTCCTTCCGAAACAAACCAACCCAAAAAAGCAGCAAGCTTATAAGTAAGTTTTTTTGGTAGTCTTGTTATTTCTTTTGCTGAGAATATTTTTACATAAAACGCTTCTTCATCCTGTCTTATAACCCTTAAAAAAGGATAGTTCGGAAGAGAAATAGAAACAGCTTTATCCAAAGGTTTCAGCCTTCTTGGATAAGCAACAAAATCACCTTGTTTGATATTTTTAAGCGGAGTCCATTCAATTGAATTGGTGCGAAATGTTAACAAAGGCTGGTTAGCAGATCCTGTAAGGTAAGCATTATTTGCCAAAAATACCTTATATGCTTTATTAACCCATAGTTTATGTACTGTTTTAATCTTTGTTTTTTTGATTTCACCATTTCCTCCTACTGCAAAGGTGTAGACAGGTTTTGTAAGTTTCCTTACCTCATAATTCTTCTTTTTTTCAACAGTTTTTGATATCGGAAGAATATTTTCATAGAATTTTTCAATATCAACTATACCACAATGACTTGTTAATATTTTTGTATCTTTGGAAACACAAAGTAGTTCTGGACCTTTTACAAGTATGAAATTTGCCTGTGATTCATTAGCAACTGCTTTAGCAAGCATTGTTTTGCCTGTTCCTGGTGCGCCATACAGCAAGATGCCTTTTGGCGGCCTGACACCTAATCTTTTGAAAGCATCTGGATGTTTCAAAGGCCATTCAACTGCTTCCTTAAGCTCCTGTTTAACTTCGTCTAAACCACCAACATCATCCCATTTAACTGTTGGGATTTCGACAAAAACCTCTCTCATTGCACTTGGTCTTACAACTTTCAATGCTTCTTTAAAATCATCTTTAGTAATTTTTAATTTTTCAAGCAGTTCTTTGGGAATTGGCTCGTCTTCTTTCAGCCTTATCTCTGGCAATAATCTTCTTAAAACATTCATTGCTGCCTCTTTTGCCAGCGAAGATAAATCTGCTCCTACAAAACCATAAGTAATGTCAGCTATATCCTTTAGATTAACATCCTTTGTCAAAGGCATATTTCTAGTATGAATCTTTAATATACATAATCTTGCTTCTTTACCTGGAACGCCAATTTCTATTTCTCTGTCAAACCTGCCTGGTCTTCTTAATGCAGGGTCTAAATCATCTGGCCTGTTTGTTGCTGCTATGACAACTACCTTGCCTCTTGATTTTAAGCCATCCATATTAGCAAGCAACTGTGCTACTACTCTTCTCTCTACTTCGCCATGGACTTCTTCTCTTTTTGGAGCAATCGCATCAATCTCGTCGAAGAATATAATGGCAGGAGCATTTTTTTCTGCCTCTTCAAATTTTTTTCTAAGATTAGCTTCACTCTGTCCGTAAAATTTCGACATGATTTCAGGACCATTTATCAGGAAAAAGTTAGAATTAGTTTCATTAGCAACTGCTTTAGCAAGCAAAGTTTTGCCTGTACCAGGAAAACCATGCAGTAAAACGCCTTTAGGCGGTTCTATACCTAATCTTTCAAATATTTCAGGATGCTTTAAAGGCAGCTCGACCATTTCTCTGATTTTTTTAAGCTCCTCATCTAAACCACCAATATCTTCATATGTAACTTCGAGAACTTTTTCTTCTTTTAATTCAACTGCTTCTGGATTAAATGTAACTTGTGTTAAATCAGTGATTACAACTGCGCCTTTTGGATCAGTTGAGGCAACTACAAATTTTATGTCGCTAAAACCAAATCCTGCTGCACTCTCATCTAACATTGAAAAAATATCATTAAAGAAAGGATTATCGCTCATTGTAGTTTTTCTTCGTTTGGTGCCGCCAAGACCTACAATATCGCCTTTGACAACTGCCCTGCCAAGCAATCCTTGTTTGAATATGTTAGGTGAGGCTCTTATAATAACACCTTTTTGAGCAGGAGCAATAGTAACTTTTTTAGCTTCTTTTACCTGAGCTTTAACTACGTCTACATTTTCACCAATACCTGTTTTGGCATTTCTTCTCAATATACCATCCATTCTGATAATGTTCAGGCCAATATCACCAGGATAAGCTCTGTCAGCTATGCCAGCTGTTTCTTTTTCACCTTTTATGGCAACTATATCACCAGGCCTTACACCTATCTGATGCATAAAACTAGAATCAATCCTGACAATTCCTTTGTTTACATCGTCTTGGATTGCCTCAGCAACCTTTAGTTTAATTGGCTTGTCTGTCATTGGTTTTCTTCGCTTTTTAATTTCTTTTTCAGATTTTGGTTACTTGTTTTAATTATGTTAAAAGATATATGTTAAGTAAACTTCCCAATCGCAGCAGAGCTGCGGGGCTTTATTTTGCCAACGCTTCAGATGGGATGTTTACTCTTAAAAATGGGTCACAGCAGAGCTGTGGGGTTTATAACCTATTTTTTTTGAATTAAATTAGTTTTTGAAAAAACTAAGTCAATTTGTGTCGACCTTAATTTTAGGTAGTGGTATTGGCGACGGCAAGTTTATATCTCTTGCTAATATTAACGCTTCAATATTGCATCTGTTCAGGACGACATTTAATATTTCAGTCATGACATCTTTTTCAACCTTTTTGTGCTCAACCCACAAATTATGAACTTCATTGATTCTTTGGATGTCGTCAATATATATTAATTCTCCGACTAATTCGATAGAACCAACATTTGGCTCATAAGTAGAATTAAATTGAAAAATGATGTTAAGCGACTTTTGCTCATCTTGGCCTATTGTAAAATTAGATTCCGCAATATCTTTGATGAGAACATTGTTGCTAATGTTAATCTTTCCTTTAGAAGGCTGTTTTCTTTCTACGTTAATTTTTGTAAAATTAAATCCTACTACTGTCATGCATAATCACCTTTTATTGTTTTATACTATTTTTTATACTATTTATTGTTTTTATTATTATTGTTTGATATGCTTTGTTTCTGGAATAAATTATGGTTTATAAAGCTTTTGAATGTAAACTCTGTTTTTTATATTTTGGTGATATTTTTCAGGAAAAAAGGGCATTTTGAACTATGAGAAGCAGAAAAGTTGTATTTGTTTAGTTATTATTTGATTTTTTTTAAGTTTTTATTTGCTTTATTAATTGGTAATTGGGTGTTTTCTATACAGCCATTTAAAAAAACTTTAAAATTTTTCATGAGACGGGGGACTGCGTCCCACAAACGTGCTGAGAGCAATGATCTAATGTATATAGTAAAATTGTGTAAAGTAAAAAAACATTAATGCTAAACAAATACAAAAAGTTAAGTATTTATATTTGAGTCAAATAATAACAAAATAATGAGTATCATAAACGAATGGATTCAGAAATGGAACTCTTTAAAGCCTGTTCAAAGAAAATTCTGGACTTGGTTTATAATAATAAAATTAGCTGTGTTGTTGATAATTATTATTTTGTTTATTATCTTTGTTATGAAATTTAGACAGAATTTGTGGTAGTAAAAAAAGGTATTTGTTTCGTTCTTGGCATGTCCAACCAGTTTACTATGATAAAACGGTTATTCGTTCTTCGTTTTTCGTTCTTAGTTACGAATGACGAATAGCGAAGAACGAATAACTAATAATTTTTCATATGACGATGGACTGCACCCCACAAACGTGCTGTGAGCAGTAAAAAACATTAATTGGATAAACAAAAAAATAAAAGAGATAACAGAAGTTTAATATTAGGTTATTGTTTTTGTCTTATGCTGCCCTAATGCAAACCATATAAAGTAAGGGAGTATAAAGCACAACCCAAAATAAAACACAACAGGATCAGGGTTATAGCTTAATGTAACTTTGGGTTTCAGGTCGTCGAGAATAACATAAATGATTATAACATCCAACAAAGTCAGCAGCGGAACAATTAGCAGTGCCGCTAAATGATGCTCATGCTCAAGATGCTCAATTTCTAAAATAAGCCAGTTAAATATCAGGCCGCAGCCCAAACCAGCAATAATTGCCACAAAATAAATCCACGGTAGGCTAATTAATAATATCAATGGTATCATAAAAACAACAGCAACCACATTAAGCGCGATTAATCCTAACATCAAAAACCAGTATCCCGTCATATGCAAATTTCTTTTTATATGAAAATGAGTATCTTTGGGATTATTAACTACATTAGAAGCATGCTCTAGCTCTTCCTTGCTCCACCCCTTTTGGAACAATCTTTTTTTTATTTCTTCGTCCATTGTAACATATGGTTAGATGATTAGATGGTTTGAAAGTTTGAAGGTACGACGAAAACAAAGCTTTTCCATAAAACCATAGACCTTAAACCCTTTTTACTCGTTATCTAATGTTTAATCTCCATATGATTTACTTGCGCTGTGTCTTTATATGTTTTTCCCAATATTTCCGTAGCGATCTTTTTATATTCTAAACTGCATTCGCTCTCAGGAAATATAAAAACAAAAGGATTTTTGTAATACATTGAAGTTAAAAATTTCTTGTCTTCTGGGATAGTGCCTATTATCTTTGTTTCCAAAAAATGCTGTATATTTGGTATGCTCATCTCATGAGCACTATCTGTTTTTTTATTGACAATTATACCATAAACTTTTTTTTTCAAGTCTCTTAACAAATGAAGCGATTTTAAAGTGTCTGTTACAGCGATTAAGTCAGGCGTTGTAACTATAACAACTGCATCAACAGCGAGAATGATTTTTATTACCTCATCTCCTAACCCAGGCGGGCAGTCGACAATAACATAATCTGGACCGCTTAATTCATGAAATAAAGAGTGTATGTGATCATATTCCATGTTTTTAATGTCGCCATAAGAAATACTGCCGGGAACAATTTTTAAGCCAGAGCTGTGCATATAGACTGCTTCTGTTATAGGATATATTTTGTTTAATGCGCCGTGCAGATTTTTAGTAGTTGGCGGAAAACCCAGAGTTGTGCCAACATTTGCGCTTGTAAAATCAGAATCAACCAGCAAAGTATTTGCGCTGAATTGTGTTAATGATAGAGAGATATTTATTGAAGACGTTGTTTTTCCAACTCCGCCTTTTGCGGACATAACAGCGATAAATTCAGTCAAGTTTTATCACACACCTAAAGTTATAGTAATGGTTATAGCAACAAATAAAAGCATTCTAAACTTTTAATATTTTCTTTCCAACAGTTTACTTATCATAACTGATTATCATTGCGAACTTATAATATTATGTTGCAGTAATTACCACGTCTTTTATAGAAAATTATTTCTTAAGTTATTTTCTTCTCAATAATCTCTTCCATTATCTTTTGAGCCTTTCTGTAATATTCTGTAACAACATCAATATTGACATCAATATTACCTTCATCTTCAGTGTGTGCTATGAAAGCAACAGGCCTTCTGTATTCACTCAGTTTTTCATACTCGGCTTTACTTACTTTTCGCAGAAAAATAAAAAAGTTCACCATTTCATCATACTTGCCAGGATAAAGTTCTTTCAATGCTGAACATTTTTTTATTATAGCAGGAGGTACTTCCTTTATTTTCTTCTGTTCATATGCATCATTAAGAACACCAATAATAATGCATTCAAAACAATTGATTAATCTGGTTAATACACTTTTAAGAACATCTACTGTTCTAGTGTATTTCAGGCTAACGAATATAAGGTGGTCAACTCTTTTTAGCTCTTCTCTGGCCTGTCCGAGGTAATCTCCTTCTTCTAAATCATAAATCATAATTTACACCAACAATTACCTAAACAATGAATCATAATGAATCAGTTAGGTATTATACCAAAAGCAATTAATTTTCGAACAAATTAATTGCTTTTGTAAGTTTGAAAGCAAAGCTTTCTAACTTCTCAGGAATCTCTGATTCCCGAGATATACAAAAGCACAAAATAATATTCGATTATTTTGTGCTTTTAGTATACTTTAATCATATGTTCGGCATCTTTTATAAAAAGTTTTGTTTTTTCAACATACTGGACTAATGATTCCTTTGTCAAAACCTTTGTTTCATACTCTTTTGAGCAAATAACATAACTTCCTTTTTTGGCAAAACCGATTGGGCTTTCTTTATGATGCTTTAAGATTGCATATACGTTATGAATCAGTTCTGTGTATGATGTATTGAAATTATACCTTCTTAATGACCTTACCTTAAATATATCAAACATTTCATCAAATGACTCATTGAATGATGGTATTTTTTTATAATAACGCTCATAATATAGTATAGATGCTACAATGTCATGTAAGGAGTTAAACAATTTTTGCAAGACCAATAAAAACAATTTGGGGTCATTAACAACATTGTGTGTAATTGTTAGCATATGATCTGCTATTCTCAAGCTCTTTTTTGCAGTTTCCAACCTTTCTAGGTACACTTCCATTGTAATATATTAACTATACCTATTAATCTAGAGATATATATAAATTTTTTGATGTTTTTCTATACAAAAGTGGTAAAAAATACGAATCTTAATAACCCCACTACTAAAAGAAATTACAGCAAGCCCTATTGTTTATACTCTTCAACACTTTCAAATAAAGTCTGCAATCCTAATTTTAAAGCGCCATGTTCACTTATCCTGCTATGAGTAAAAGGGTAAATTATCCATTTTTTGTCTGTATTCGAGTGAGGATTGACAAAATATATGCTTAACATTTGTAATTCGGCCAATTTTTGCCAAAAGCCAATTATCGCATTAAGATTATCTTTTGTGTTACATGTAATAACAGATATCTGCTTGTCTTTATAATTATCTAAAAAACTAATCTCTGTAATCTTGGGCAGAATTGCAAAATAATGAGTATGATCTTTGTATTCAGCGATAACAAATCCTTCTTTTTCTTCTATTTTGACAATCTTCTTTTGAAAGATATCTTTATGCTGAATAAATAACACCAGCCATTCTTTTAATTCAAGATATTCTTTTATTGCTTCCAAGATTTCACCTTGAATTCATATTAAAGAACAATTATATATATTTTATTGAAAAAAGGATAAAGTGAAAAAATAATGATACAAATCTAGCAATATAATCACAAAAATCTTGCTTTTTATCCAAGTTAGGGCTATTAAACAAATATTTGTCTCGGTTAATTGTTGAATCAATAAAATTTCCATCTCTTTGTAGCACATGGGGGCGTCTTTTATTTTTTCTTGACTTCAAGTCAGTTTGAACTTATCAGCATATTTAAATAGAAGCTAAGATTATAATTAAAAAATAATGAATATTTCAAATTTTCAAAATAAAAAATATCTGCTCATTGTGTTGAGTTTAGTGATTATTCTCTTATCTTATTTCTTTTTATTTAAAGGGTTCGGAAAAGTTGATGAATGGAAGTATACATACTCATCGCCTGAAAAATATTTAATAGGGGGCGCTGTTATTGGGGGAATTATCATAATTGGCTGGATTATATTTTCAATCTACTTAATAATAAGTGGTAAGCCATTGATAAACAGTGATGGAAGTAAAACGCGAAATCCTAAAAGATTCATGGGTATTTTTCTTTTAGCTGGACCTTTATTTTTATTATTGATTTCGTTTATATTAATTATTAATAACTTTGAAATAATCCTTTTTTCAGTGCCGATTTTATTGCTTATATTTCTGATAGGTGGAATAATTTATTCTATAAAAAACAAAGTTAAGATTGCTTTAATTCCGTTAGTTATAGTACCTATTGTTATAATTGGTTTGGGTGGTTTTGTCATGTTATTTAGTTCAGGAATTTTTGACGGAGCCATGTATAAATCTATTTCAGCAGTGTCATCAATGGCAGAATCCGCAAATATTGGATTTTCAACAGGAGGAGCAAAAGACATCAACAACTTCAGAAAAAATATTGAAAACAATTACCTTCCATTACCAACAGATATTACTTATGAAGGACTGTTTTATGACTACTATTTTGATACTGGTGAAAAAGAAGTATGTACAAAACTTTTTTGTCCATCATATAATTATGCTATTTCAAAAGACCCATTCTCAAAGGAGGAAGAATACTATTTATCTGTTGGTTTAAATTCCGGCGTAAAAGAATCTGACTTCAAGCGAAAAAAATTAAATTTGGTGATTGTTCTAGATATTTCAGGTTCAATGAGTTCCGCATTCAATAGTTATTATTATGATCAATTTGGAAAAAGTCAGCTTATTGAGGACGCTGATAACGAAGATAATCAAAAAAGTAAAATGCAAGTTGCAAGAGAAGCTGTTGTAGGTCTTCTTGACCATCTAAACCCAGATGATAGATTTGGCATGGTTCTTTTTGATGATGTTGCTTATTTAGGAAAACCATTAAGCCTTGTAAGTGATACTGACATGAATTCCATTAAAGGGCACATTTTAGAGCTTCAGCCAAGAGGCGGAACTTACTTTGAAGCAGGGTATAAAGATGGCACAAAACTATTTGATGAGTACATGGATACTGACCAGTCTGAATATGAGAATAGAATAATTTTCATTACTGACGCTATGCCAAACATCGGTCAAATTAGTGAAGAAGGTTTATTTGGTCTAACAAAGGAGAACGCTGATAATAAAATTTATACTACTTTTATTGGAGTTGGAGTTGATTTCAATACAGAGCTCATTGAATATATAACTAAAATCAGAGGGGCGAATTATTATTCGGTTCATTCTGGAAAAGAATTCAAGCAGAGAATGGATAACGAATTTGAATATATGGTTACTCCTTTGGCCTTTAATTTAAATTTAAACTTAGATGCTAAAGGGTATAAAATTGAAAAAGTATATGGTTCGCCAGAAGCAAACGAGGCTACAGGAGAAATTATGAAAGTTAATACTCTTTTTCCTTCAAAAAAAGAAAATAAAGAAACAAGAGGTGGGATTGTTATACTTAAATTAAAGAAAATTTCTTCGAATGCAGATTTAAAACTAAGAGTGAGTTATGAAGATAGACTTGGGAAAGTTGACACAAATGAAGTGGCAGTCAAATTAGAATCTAAAACTTCTGATTTCTATGAAAACACAGGCATAAGAAAAGGAATACTTTTATCAAGATATGCAGATCTTATGAAGAACTGGATTAATGATGAAAAAGAAAGCTACACCAAACAACAGCCAATAAAACCCGCTGTTAATAGAATAGAAGGAATTGTAATTCCTCCAGATTTTGAAGAACCACAATTAGGAAAATGGGAAAGGCAATCAATTCCATTGAAAGTATCTCAAGAATATAAGGATTTAATAAAAGAATTCAAAATATATTTTGAAAGTGAAATGAATGTAATAGGAGATAATACTCTTTCTAAAGAAATAAATGTTATGAACAAACTAATAGAGTAATTTTAAAAGACATCCTGCCCTAAAACTATAGTATTGTAGAGTGTGAGACCGTAAAAAAGAATATTTAGCTTCTGAGTAGAATCACATAAACTCTTTTTCCAATATGTTTCTTTTGAGCATCAATCTTTGCTTCATCACCATAAGGAGTAACTCTGCGCTCAAAGTCCGCCACTATATTTATAAACAATAAACCTTAATCAGACTAATAATGGCAGGCTTTATTGAAAATAACATCACAAACGTAGAAAATATACTCACCACAACAGACAGAACAGCATATCTTTATTCTAAAATACAGCCAATATTCAAAGATGTTGTTGTTGCAATAATAATTCTACTAATTGGATTAATAATTGGCAAACTATTGGGCAGGGTTATCCAAAAGATATTAACTAGTTTTGAATTGGATAAGTTAGTAAGAAAAGTTACTGGACTAAAAATCAGCATGGAAGAATTTCTTGGCAAGATAACCAGCTATTCTGTTTTTATCATTGCAGTTATTATTGCGCTGGATGTGTTAAATTTAACTTCAATAATTGTTTATATTATCTCAATTATTCTTATTGCCATTATTGTGTTTTCCATATTTGTGAGTATAAAAGATTTTTTTCCGAATATAATCATGGGCATTTATATTCACAGAACTTCTCCATTTAAGGAAGGTGATCACATTAAGATTGATAATATAGACGGAATAGTAGCGCAAATCAATCTTACCGAGATAAAATTAGAAACAAAAAATGGAGACATAATATATATACCTAATTCATTGTTAATGAAAAAAGAGATAGTGAAGAGGAGATAGATATAATAGTAGATATGAATAATTTGCATTTGTTTTTAGTCGTTCTTGGTATGTCCAACCAGTTCACTATGAAAACTAGGTGCTAGGTTCTAGGTGCTGGTGTCGATAATTATTCATAACTAGCACCCAACACCCAGCACCTATTTTTATTTTTCATAAGACGGTGGACTGCGTCCCACAAACGAGCTGTGAGCAGAAAAAGAGGTTGAGAAACAGAAATCAGATGAACCACCCAGCACTAAAGTGCTGGGTATCCTGTAAGCAATTTCTGAAATTTTGCAGTTCTATTTGTACCCGCAATATAATTTTGAATTGCTTCTGC
>JAGVYH010000064.1 GCA_018303325.1 Candidatus Woesearchaeota archaeon | reverse complement strand
GAAGCAATTCAAAATTATATTGCGGGTACAAATAGAACTGCAAAATTTCAGAAATTGCTTTCAGGATACCCAGCACTTTAGTGCTGGGTGGTTCATTTGAGGTTCTGTTTCTTCTTACCTTTTTTCCGCTCTTAATCATATTTCCCGCTCTTAATCATTCCAGGGACGAAGTCCATCGTCTCATGAAGATGTTTTTAGAGTAGTTATGATAAATAAAACGTTTCTATTTGTGATTGATAAGTTTATTCAAAAGGGATATTCTTACAGAATTCTTTACTATGGCAACTAATATAGCTGGAAACCATTGTTTTTGGGCATAATTCGCATTTTTCTTTGTATTCCAAGCATTTATTTTCATCTAATTTATCACAATCTATTTTCTCTTTAGTGCATCCAGTAATTATAATTAATATAATTATTATTAAAAAAAACATTATTTTGATATTCATATCAAATTAAATAATAGAAGAACTATTTATAATTTTTGATATCACTCAAAAAAAATCAAAATATTCTGGAACAAACCTTTATAAACCTCATTCCATTCCCACGATTTATGCAGGAACTTAATTTGCAGTATCGACTTGCACAGGACCATATTGGCAGAGGTTTAATTAGTTCTTCTGTTTTACAGTTAGATTATGTTTCTACACATACAGAAAACCCTTTCTGGAGTTATGTCAGATGTTTTCCAGTTGAATGGAATGCTGCCAAAATTGAAGACATGGCTGACAAAAGAACAGAAGTTATTGATAGATTGCTTGATAATCTTGACCGCTTAAAAAACGGAGAAGAGATTGAATTAAGCCCGTTAAAAGACGACCAAAGAGTTTCTGGTTATGTTTACAGCGAAAATCCTTTGCAAAATATGTTTAATATTATCCAAGAATACGCAAAAAGATACAGAGAGCCGTTTTACGGCAAATGGGGCGGCTACCAACCAGAAAAAGTTGGAAAAAGATTTATGTTTTACGTCGAGAATGAACAGGAAGCATATACAATGGTCGAAAGAATTAATAATGTTGCAGGTGATTTATGCATTCCTTTATTTGCCAGACAACAGTATGGAGTTAAAGATTATGGAGATTTTGTCGAAGTGAATTGCAGGCTTAAAAGTAAAGTAAAGAATAAAAATAAATTCATGAAATTCCTTGAAGAAATGGAAGGGTATAATGATTTTCTTCATGAATTGTTTGTTTTGTAAATGTTATCAAATACAGTTATTCTGCTATATGTTTAGATAATTAAATTAACAAGATAATGTTATATATGAACTGTTTGTTAAACTCAGTAAAAATCTCAGTTAAATATAGAAATTATTTTGGTTTTAAAGTCTTGGTCGTAACAAATCTACAATCACACCAACGGTTTTATAATTCAGATTAGCTTCTCTAAATGGATGATATGATGCAACATTCATTCCAATTAAATTTCTACCTTCAACAATCTTTGTAGATAAGTCTTTTACTTGTTGTGAAAACATTCTTCCGTCATTTCCCCATCCATGTGCTGTGGTAATACTTGGGTCAAATACATCAATATCATATGATAATAACACCTTATCTCTTAATGACATATCAGCAATTTTTTTAGCTTCATTATGTCTAAACCATTTTGTTCTGTTTCCTTTCGGTTTAACTCCTTCCCCAATCCCAACAACATAGTGATTCCCTTCCATAAAACAGATAAAAGTTTCAGGTCCCAATGAATAAGGCAACACAACAGATTTTGTTTGTCTAATGGCTGACTTGACATACGTTCCAGGAACATCTGTTCTGTCCCAAATCTCTCTTTCAGAAACTAAAATTTCGCTTTTTCTTGCATCTGGCGAGTCGTCAGAATGAGCATCAAAATAAACATAATCCACAGAATTATCTCCAACATAAGCCATTAAATGATGTCCTAATCCTATTACTAATGGCTTTTTAGAACTTGATTTTGCGACTTCCCCAACTCTTTGAGTTTCAACGAGTGGACATCCACCAGCTTCAACTACTACAACATCGTTTATGCCTAACTCTTGAAAGATTCTTCTATATCCTTCTGTACAATCTTCGCTTGAAACCAATATTCCCTTCCAATCTTCTATTGCCATACAATTATTTAATAAGCATTGCTATTTAAACTTTTTCATTTTCACCACCCAATAGACGTAACAAAATCAAAACATTTATATATCAGTTGTTGTACTAATTCTCTTAGTTGGGGTTTTGATGTCAATTATTTATAGATCGAATCTTGGACATTACATTTCATTATCTGCTTTAGCCATATTAGGTTTTACCCTATCTTCTTGCTCATCTGAAAAAGAATCTAAATTACTAACTTCTGCGCAAAAACAGGAACAATCACAATGGCAAGATAAAGAACAATCACAAGTGCAAAACAAAGAACAATCATTAGAGAAAAGGCTAAACAGAGCAGATAATAATGAAAAAGAAGAATCTAATTCAAAAGATCCAATCCAAGTTGGCCTTTTGTTATACAGAGAAACAGAAGCTTTTAAAAAATTAAAGGAAGAAGGCCATAATATTAATGCAGCTGCACATTATTCTCAGATAACCAATGATGTAAAAGCATTAATTCATTCTTTGCCTTTATCACAGCGTATAAAAGATGTTTTCGAAGCTTTAATTAGTGTTGAATCAAATGGTAATCCAAATGCTAAATCATCTGCAAATGCATATGGTCTAGCGCAGATAAAAGAAGTCGGTGGTTGGTTTGATTGGTTTAGCGCAATGTATTCTAATGACCATGAAGCAGTTAAATTCAGAACCCAAAACCCACAATTCGTTGAGTTTTTAGATGATATCTTTGCGCCATTTTCATTTTCACAAAAACTTAAGCCATTAAGAACATTTGTTCCTTTCTTAGATGAGATAGCTGCTGAAATGAGCGCTAGTTATGATGCAAATGTTAAGAAAGTAAAGGCGCTTGAAAAAGATGCAAAGAAGAACGGCTGGAATGAACAGTACACTGCGCAATACAAACAACTGCAGGAAGAACAGAAACAGTTATTAGAAAGGCGCGGAAAACTGCGCGCAGTTCAGCATTTTGTAGATATTCAATTTGTATATACTTCTGGAAACTTTAACGGATATAAATTTGACGGAAAGCACATTCCAGGATATAACGAAACAAAAGTGCGAATAAGATCAGACAAGTTTGCAATTAATGATTTCATTAATCAATTAATTAGAAATAATCCAGAACTTGCACAAAAATATGATGTTTCTGAAGATGAAAACAATAACCACAATAACAGTAATAACTGGTTGGCTAAACTAGATTTTCATAAAGATTTAGACACTGGTTTTGATGAGATTAAATTTCATCCTGTTTATAATCCGCTTATTGGTGCGGGAGATGTAGTGTTTTATTATAATCTTCTTTCTAACAATCACAGAATATCTAAGAAATATAACTCTGACCAAAGATTAACTTTAGCATTGCAATATTATAACGCAGGAAGAACAGCTATTGAAAAAGCATTTGGAGAAACCAAAACTCCGCAATTATCAAGTGGTTATGCAAAAAAGATTCTTGGCCCAAGATTAGATGCAATGCACAAAGGACATAAAGCACTTTACGGAGAGAATGGATTAAATGGCGCTGAAGTAAATGGAAATGGTTCTCATCTTAGTAAATTAGAGAAACAGAATCCGCAGAAGAAGTTTTATCATATCGGTAATAGGAGGAAATAGAATTTACCATGACAAAAAAGTATATGTTCCGTTGGATATACCAAACCCCTTAATTATGGCATGTGGACTTCCAGGAACTGGAAAAACTTCATCAACAGAATATTTAGAAGAAAGATTAGGGCATTTTGATAGATATGGTACCAATGAAACAAGAAGAGCTTTAGGGTTTAAAAGATATTCATGGCGTCAAATACCTGTTGTTTTTGGAAGAATGTATAACAATGCACAGGATTCCCTAACAGAAGGAAGAGGTGTAATATTAGAAGCCAATTATAAGCATCCATTCTCTAGACAGAATGTATATAACATTGCTGATTGTTTTAGAACAGAAGTAATTGTTATTGAATTTATATGTTCAGAAAAAGAATCAAAAAGAAGAATGCGTCACAGAAAAAAGAATGATGGTTTAGTAACATCTCCAAGGGATACAAGAGTTTATGACAGAGTAAAAAGCCTATGGCATGATACAACCATAGACTTAGAATTCAACCCCCATGTTTCATTAATACGTTATAATACTGAAACAGATATTTCTGAGAGAGTTTGTGTTAATCTTAATATTTCTCCTTTGGTTGATGTTGTTGAAAGATTGCTGGTTGAATATTCGTCGTCTTTTCAATCTTCAATGAAACCTTCTTGATAAACTGTTTTTTAATTTTCTTGATATCTTTTTCTCGCTCTCAATCCGTACTAGGGACGCAGTCCCCCGTCTTATGAAAAATTAATTTTCTTAAAATCGTCGTATAGAAAACCTAAACTAAACATAATCATGAGACGTGTGGCTGCGCCCAGGAACTAAATAACTAACTAAATAAAAACAAAAGAATCTAGACTCGTTTGCTTGCATTCGCCATTGTTCTATCCAATGCCATATATAGATTAGTAGAATCAAATCTATAATGAGACAAGACATGATCTGCTCCTTTCTCTACCAAAAGAGCTTCTAATCTTTCAATATCATCGCTTGGTTTTGGAAAATATGTAACTAACAATGGGGTGTTTCCAATCATCTGTCTTAAATGCGCGACAACATCTTCTTGGCTAACTAATCCTTCTATACCTGTTATTTCTTCACCTTCTCTTTGTAAGTAGTAGACAATACCATAAACCTCTTTTTTAACTTCTTCTTTTTTAAACTCTTCTGCAAAAGCAGCGTAACTATCAGTAGATATTACTTTTCCATTTATACTAATAATATTTCTAGTTACAAAGTCGCGGTGTGCTTCGCAATAAAACTTAATCAAAAACAATTTATCTGTAATTTCAGGTGCTTGAATCATTTTTAACCCCACTAAAAAACAAAGAATAAGTTCCTATTTATAAATATTTACTCAGTAGTTACAAACAAACGAAAAAAACTGCGGGGGAAGGGAAATTCGTCCTACAACGGAATCTTTTCCGAATCTTTATCGACTTCGTTGCTAAGTATTCGAACCCTCGAACACACTAAGTGACAGGATGCCTTAATTATTCTCATCCTTGTTCGGCTTGAGTATTCTTAAGTCCTGCGCATTTGGCCAGGCTTTGCTACCCCCGCAATTACTGGCAAATGTTATGTTATAATGATTTATTTAAAAAGATTTCCCCTTAATCCGCCTTAATGCACCTTAAGATTCTTAAGGATTAGATTAATATATTTTCCGTGTCTATATCCGTAATATTTCCGAGAGTTGTTCGGAAAGATTTCGGCGCATTAATCTTTATTCATGGATTGTTTTGTTTTATTTTACTATCAATATTTTTTTTGCGTTGTCGGCATTTTTTTATTTTATTACTTATATTTTTTTACTTAATGCTTCGGTAGAATTTCAGAAAAAAGCAAAAGGAGGTAAATACAATGTTAAAAAACAGTTTAAAACTAAATGAGGTGGTTAAGGTGCAGTACCCAAAATACAAAAGAAGTGATATTGCGTTATTAACAAGCTTAAGATCAAATGCAAGATATACACTGACAGAATTAAGCAGGCTGACAAAGATTCCTATCTCAACAGTCTTTGACAAAATTAGAAACTATGAGACAACATTTATTACAAAATATTCACCGCTGATTGATTTTACCAAGTTCGGATTTTTCGCGAGGGCAAACGTTATTCTCAAGGTTGGCAAGCAGCACCTAGACCAAGCAAGAATATATCTCCTAAACCACCCTAACGTAAACAGCCTTTATAAAATAAACAACGGGTTTGATTTCCAGGTTGAGCTTGTGTTCAGGCATATGCAGGAATTGGAGGAATTTTTAGATCTTTTCTCAAGAAGGTTTGCAGTGAAACAGATAATTACATTCTATCTTATCGACGAGATAAAAAAAGAATCATTCCTCACATCAATGAATTCAGCAGACATGATTGATTTAACATACCACAAAAAGATAATGGCTAAAAAGTGATTATCATGATAAAACTTCAGCTTTCAAAAAAATTAGTGGATATGAAGTCTACTAAAAGATTGATAGATATATGGCCGGAAATAGTTGCAACTATTCTTTCCACAACAAGAACACTTGTCGGCTCAAAAAATTCATTCTATACTAAATTAACATATCTAAAAAACTTCTCGAATTACACTCTTGAAGTTAATGTTGTAAAATACGAAAGTAAATTATATATTACAGGGGTGAGCAAGAATGAGCAGATTAAATTGTCCTCAATGTTCAAGTGAGATGGAGCAGGTTTATTTTAACATCGGCAAAAATATTATTATAAGAAGTTATAATTGCAGTCAATGTGGCTTTAATGTTACTGATGAGAAATATTTGGATAAATGCATGAGGCTGCTTAAATATTGCACGAATTGATTGTTTTATAGTGGAGGAACTAAATAATTGTATCAATTTAGTTTAGTTCCTCGTATATAGGCACGGAATCTTATGCTCAATAATTAATGTCCGTGCCTATATTTAAGACACAGCAAAGGAACTTGAGTTTACTGATGGTTTTCGCTTTCCTGATAGTCTTACGAGATATGATAGCAAAGCTGACAAAATGAGGGTAGGCTTAATACATACCAAAAATAAAAAAGTATATAACTAACAAAAATAAAGATATTATTAACAGATATGAAAGTGGTTATTATGTATTATCTCGCTGCATTTTGGATTTTGTTTTTAATCTTCTTTTTAGTTTATTTAGTTTCATTTATATTCAAAATAAAAGAGTTACAGAGAAGGATAGACGAATATGGCATACTTTTTGTTATGGCTCTTGGCTCATTAGTTATTGTTGCGATTGCTTCAAAAGATCCAATTGCCATTGCTGGAATAGAAGTGCCAGTTGAACTTCAATGGTTTGTGTCTTTGTTTGTTACTGTTTTTGGAGCGTGGAGATTTTTTCTTAATCCATTAAAAAAGAAGGTTTACAGAATGGATAGAGAGCTTGGTGAAGTAAGGGTAAATATTAATAATCTGGATAAAAATGTTGATAAACTTGAAAGAAATATTGATAAAATATTATATCATCTTCTAATTAAAGATAAAACCCAAAAATAAAACAAACTATATAAATCAACAACACACTCTTTTCTCATTATGTCACTTTTACCATTTGAAAAAATAAAAAGAAAGGAATTGATTAGAAAGAATTATGGGACAGATGCTAAATTTGGATGCAAACCAGAAGATAGAACAACAGAACAAATACTTAATTATGGTGCTGTTAACATAGACAAGCCGTCAGGGCCAACATCACATCAGGTTTCTGATTATGTCCAGCGAGTTTTAAATATCAATAAATCAGGCCACTCTGGAACTTTAGACCCAAAAGTTACTGGCTGTCTTCCTGTTGCTCTTGCTGATTCAACAAAAGTAGTACAAGTATTATTGCATGCTGGCAAAGAGTATGTTGGTATAATGCATCTTCATAAAATAGTTCCTGAAAAAAAACTTAATGAGACTATAGAGAAATTTACAGGCAGAATTAAGCAATTGCCGCCGATAAAATCTTCTGTAAAAAGACAGTGGCGTTTCAGAAATATTTATTATTTTGAAGTTCTCGAGGTTAGTGAAGACGGAAAAGATATTCTTTTCAAAGTCGGCTGTCAGGCAGGAACATATATCAGAAAATTAGTTCATGATTTTGGTCAGAGTATAAAAGATGAAACAGGAACCCCAATCGGCGCTCATATGAGCGAGCTTAGAAGAACAAAAGCAGGCCCTTTTAATGAGTCCACTTTGTGTACTTTACAGGATTTGGCAGATGCATTTTATTATTACAAGCAGGAAGGTAATGACAAATATTTAAGGGCAATAATCCAGCCAGTTGAAAATGCAGTTGCGCATCTTCCCAAAGTTTGGGTTTTTGACACAACCGTTGACACACTTTGTCATGGCGCGCAGTTAAAAGTCCCAGGTATAAGCAAGGTTGAGTCAGACATACAAGCAGCAGACCAAGTTGCAATAATGACATTAAAAGATGAATTGGTTGCATTCGGCGAGGCATTAATGATTTCTAAATCAATGGTTCAGGAAGAAAGAGGTATTGCAGTAAAGATTAAGCGTGTGTTTATGAAGCCAGGTGTTTATCCAAGGATTGATAGATTACCTAATGCTTAGTTTTATACTAATTTTTTTTATACTAATTATTTATTTACTTACTTTTCATCCACAAACACACCCGCAACAATCAGCGGAAATATAATCGTAGCATCTCCCTCGACCATTACAGATGTTGCATTCATTGCCTGTTTTCCCCAGCTCACTGCTTCTTCTGGCCTTGCGCCGCCCATTGAGCCGTCGCCTTCTGTTCCAGTAGAAATATACACAGTGTAATCTGTTCCGTCTCTGAACATGTTTGCGTTCATTATATGATGTTTAGGCAAACTGCCGCCTAAAATAATTGCGCCTGTTTTTTCTGCATTGATTGCAATATCATTTATCTTGACAATATCGCTGGTTATGTCAATCTTAAAATCAGGATTTTTCTTTTTATAAAAATAAGTCATGTCTCCAAAAGAGCCGTCTGTTATTGCAGGGCAAAATACAGGAATATTATTCTTTGTCGCCCAGTATAAGATTGAATTCGACTTTATTTGTTCGTCCTTTATTTCTTTGTCAATCTCTTTTCCTAATTCAAATATTAATTCGCTTGGCGAAATTGTATTTTGCGATATTCCCTTTTTGTTTTTTTGCTTAAGCTCGTCTGAAATTCTCACAAAAAACCTGCTCATTAATTTTTCAAATTCAATATATCTGTTATTTGGAACAAAAATGTTTCCTATTCGATTAATGCCTTTTTTTCTAAGCTCTTTCCCGTCTGCATTAAAGCTCCCGAGGACAAATGGTGTTTGGCATTTGATTATATCCTCTTCAATACTGCCTGCAGTAGTTACAATCACATCAACAAATTTAAGTTTAACAAGATAAGCAATAACTTCTCTTAATCCAGAACTGACCATGTTAGATGTATAACCCAAAAACACAGTTAAATTTTCTTTTTTTGCTTCTTTCTCCTTTTTCATTTTTTTGATAATATCTATGGCAATCTTAAGATTTGTTGCCTGAAAACCAGTGGAGAAATAACTGTTTAGAAATTTATCTAGCTTAAATCCTTTTGAGAATTCATAGCCTTTTATTTCCGGCCATCCCTTTAATTCATCTGATTCTCTTAGGATGTTTTCCTTTGCTTTTTCAAAGTTGAATATTTTAGCCATGTTACCCTAAAGAATGTCCTTTTTATTTATAAATCTTTCATTCCATCCCTGTATTGTGACAAAAAAATCATAATATTTAAATATACTAATTAAAATAATTGAATTAATGGAAAAGATTGAAAGAACTGAAAAATCAGATAAAAAAGAGATTGATAGGAAGAATCTTGAACTTGTTCTTGAAAAAAAAGTAAAGCCATTGATTAAAGATGCTACTGAAAGGTTTCTTGGCGTGAATATTGACAAGCTAAATGAGGACATTACTTCGACTTTGACAAAATCATCCATTGGTGATATAAAGATTAATTATTCATTGAAATACAAACAGGCAAAAAAGCAGTACAAAAAAGATTTTCTGTCAAGAATACTTATACTTCATCTTGGAAATATAAGCGAGGCTGCAAAATTGCTTGGTTTGGACAGGAGAACATTGCATAGACTGATCAATGAATTCAAAATAGATATCAAAAAAATCAAATATGAGCTGTTGAAGCCGTATAACATAAAAATTCATGCGCTTTCTGAAGCGATAGAAGATGTGCTGCAGAATTACAAAACAATTATTCATCCAAAGAAATTGGAAGAGATGTACAAAAATGTTCCCATTTTAAGCGAAGATATTATCAAAGATTTGCCTGAACCCGGACTGGATATAACAGATGCAGAAGAATTTTTTGAAAAGGAATATTTTAAATATCATCTCGAGAAGAATCATCATAATATTTCAAAGACAGCAAAGAATATAGGCATAAGATTTGAAACACTCCACAGAAAGATGAAAAAGCTGGGTGTGGCTTAAGGTTTAAAGCAATATATAATAAAAAAATTAAATATTATTTAATTCTTAATACTTTTAAGTTATCTTCTGCAATAATATTTATTAAAGCAAGATTAATATTTTCATAACCTTTTGAGATTCTTAATTGTAGTTCAGCCATGGCTTTTCTGATAATTACAAACTGGCAAAATGCAAAGCATTTTGTGTACATCTGAACTTGTTCAGATTGTACCCCACAGCTTGCTGTGGGTGGGTAGGCGAATTTGAGGCATTTTTTTTGATTTTTTCTCTAATGTAATCTGTATCTTTTTCTGGCAATGTGGTGTTAACTGGATTTATTTTCTCCCTATACTTTTTTGCTGTATCAAAGCTAACTTTAAGTTCTTTGTCATAATGGCGCCTAATATTCTCATCATCAATTGCTTTGGTCAATATTTCATGCACAACTGCATTTGATATATTGCCAATAAACAATTCAATCAGCTTGTTTCTGTTTTGAGGCATTTTTTATTCCTTTTATTATAACTGAGAATAAATTATTGTAATAAATTTTGTATTTTTTTAGAAAATTAATTTTATCTGCAATTAGATTATCCTTTATTTTTTTATCCATCTGTTTACCAAACATTTTATTAATTTCATGATTAATATTATCTTTACTTATTTTTTTATTTTCAATAAACAAACTGATGGAAACAGCATTCCTGAGTAATTCATATTTTTCTTTACCACTTAAGTAATCAAAGTTGTCTATTAACAATTTACTTTTTAGCAAATGTAAGTCTAGAATTTTATAGTTTGTCGCCCTTCTTATATTATAAACAAACCTTTTTTTTGATACACAGGAACTGAGCATTGTTTGATATAATGGGTCTGTGCTCAAGCCTTTAAGCAAAGTTTTGATGTCTATTAAAATTATATGAATATTAATTCCTATTTTCTTTTCTAATATCTCTTTAATTTTTGTAATATTGTTTTGGTATGTGCCTTTGTAAGAATTATTAATCTTTTCTTCTTTTATTATCAATATATCAATATCACTAAAATTAAATCCTCTATCTAAAAATGAGCCGGTAATTATTATATTTTCATAATTCTCAACATTATTTTCTACTTCGCTAAAAATTTCATTTATTATTGTTAATTTAACTGGCTCAAGATAATTTACATTATAAAAAAGTATTTTCTCATCTACTTTATCATTTATTTCATACAATGGCTTTAAGATAACATAACTTCCTATGCTAAAACCAATCCTTTTCTTAGGTATATACACTTGGTCCATATTGGTGCCTTTGCTGATTTTGCTTATTATTTCCATTATTACGTAATAATACGTAATGATATATAAATTTTTTGGAGATAATGGAGTGAACCCCTTTTGGTTGACAACCAGTTTACGAAATCTTAATTGTATTTAAAACCTCTGCTTCAAACTCTTCTGGTGGCATATATCCTATGGA
>JAGVYH010000046.1 GCA_018303325.1 Candidatus Woesearchaeota archaeon | reverse complement strand
TACAATTGATGCTATTACAAGAATAGCTAATCATTGGAATATATATCCTAAATTTATTAATTTTGCAGGCACAAAAGACAAGAATGCATTAACAGAACAACTTATTTCTATAAAAAGAGGCCCGAAAAAAGGATTATTTTTGGATAATATCGAGCTGAAATATTTAGGACAGGGAAATGAAAGGATTAATCTTGGCTGTCTTAAAGGAAATGAATTTGAGATTATTGTTGAGGGTGATAATTCTCCGAGGAATATGACTAAGACAATCAATTATTTTGATGACCAGCGGTTTGGAGTTAATATGGATAATCATATAATCGGTAAATTACTTCTTCAGAGAAAATTCAAAGATGTTTGTGAAAAGCTTAAAATGGTTGTTGAGGCAAATAATTATGTCGGAGCATTAAGAAAAATCAACAAGCGTGTTCTTTTATTATATCTTCATGCTTATCAAAGCTATTTATGGAATGAGACTGTAAAAGAGTTTATTAAAAGAGAGCTTATTAAAAGAAGCGATAAATATTTCGAAATTGACTATGCACTTGGAGAATTGTTTATTCCTGAAGAAATGAGCACAGTTCAAAATCACAAGATTCCTTTGATTGGTTTTGGCGTCGAGACTGATAATGATGTTATCCGCGATATTTTGAATGCGCTGTTAGTCAGCGAAGGCATTAGCTTCAGTGATTTTGTTATAAGAGAGATGCCTGAGATAAGCTGTGTCGGCGAAGATAGAAATATGCTGGTTGATATTGAAAATCTGAAAATTGAAGAGATGGAAACAGAGAAAAAAACTATTAAAAATAGAATATTAAAAACAGTGAATAATTTTAAAAAAATATTTTCTGAACAAAAGCCAGAGATTAAGAAATATAAACTGTCATTCTTCCTAAACAAAGGCAGTTATGGCACAATTGTTCTGAAAAGTTTGTTTGGCTGAGAATGTTAAATAAATGTATTCTTAATCTTTTATAGCTGGCGAATTAAATAATCGAATAAATTTGTTTAATTCGCCCAATATAGTAAACGCAACGACTAATTACTAAAATTTAGTGCGTTTACTATAGTATTAGTATAGTTCCTGGGCGCAGCCACACGTCCCATGATGATATTTATAGTGGTGGACTTTAATATTCGTATCTTTTTTGTTAAAGTCCACGTATATAGCAAAGGCATTATTAATTACGGAAATTTAGTGCCTTTGCTATAGTTTAGGTTTACAATGTTTATTTTTCTAATAAACTCTTCGAAAAAAGCATTCATGAGATAGCTGTGGACTTTAATATCTGTATTAATTTAGTTAAAGTCCACGTATGTATGCACGGAAATGAATATACAAAAATTAGTGTCCGTGCCTACACGGTGGACTGCGTCCCACAAACGAGCTGAGAGCGAGAAACAGGATTGGGAACGAGAAAAATTATTAATCATATAAACAAATATATATTTTCTTGTTTTGCTTTTAACAATATTTATCGTCTCACAAGCAATTCTATGCCTCCTTTCCAATCCTTTTTTTCATCTACTAATCTATCACAATAAGAAACTTTAATTAAACCACTTATTGGTTCAAATGCATCACTATGATGATATGTTGATGTGACAATAATTGCAGGCATTCCTAATTCAGCAGCTCTTTCACAAGCAATTATTCCTAATGGTAAATTTGTTCCATTTCTAATTCCTTCTTCTATTTCCAAAAACTTTGCATATTTTTCTGAGTTCTCAACTCCTGCTAAAGCATCTCTTACCATCTTCAAAACAAGTTCTGGTGTGTTTAGTTTAGCTACAACGTTTTCTACATACTCTTGTGGTGTCATGCCGAAAATCTTGGCACAGACGTCTATAGCTCTTAAAATAGGATTATCTTTGTCTATCTTTGGAAATCTTCTTTGCTTGAATTGTTCATAGGATGGTAGAAATCTTTGAGAATATTGTTCTGTTGGTGTATTTCCAGCAGGAAAAAACAAGTCTGATAAAACAGCGCTGTATTGTGACATTGTTTCCAAACCATCTGATAAATTTGTAACTGTTTTAACCTCTTTAAATCCAGCTTTTTCTAATTCAGATTGGGCACAAGCTGATTCTGCAGCATTATCTTCAATTATTAATATTTTCTCCATTTTGATTATCTCCTTCTTGTGTTTCTACAAGAGTTTCTATTCTCTCATTTGTGTAGAGAAGAACTTTATGTTTATTACGACTAGTTTCTATAAATGCTAAATCAATATCACCATCCCTATCAAAATCCGCAGCAGCTAAACCTGTTTCTCCAGTACTGTTGCTTGATATTGTCGCTTCTTCAATTTGTCGTCCAGATAAAAGATAGTTTTCTTTGGTTATAATATCTTCAAAAAGACGAACGGTATATTTATATGGACTTCTCTTTGTCACTAACTCTCTTACCCTTGCCACTAACTCAATATCACCATCACCATCAAAATCCGCAGCAGCTAAACCAACTCCTTTTTCATTGAGGCCATATTCTATAGCTTCTGCAATTTTCCCCGCTCCAATGTAGTTTCCTTGACCTTTATCTTGGTAAGGGCTTCTACAGCCGCCGTCGCCTTGATTTTTGTAGAGCCAAACTAAGCTGCCATTATAACCACCATAATAATTCACCATAAATGCTAAATCAATATTCCCATCTTTATCAAAATCAGCAGCAGCTAGATCTATTACTCTTCTAAAGAAATCTCTTGACATATCTATGATTTGTCCATCTAAAACATAATTTCCTTGACCTTCATTTTTGTAAAGAAAAACTTTGCCACGATTGCCTAGGACTTTCATAACTGCCAAATCAATATCACCATCTTTATCAAAATCCGAAGCAGCTAAACCCACTTTTTCTTTATGAGAATCTCTTGGAAATTCGGCGATCTGTCCAGCTAGTTTATATGCTATTTTATCAGTTAGTATATTTTGTTTTGGCAGTTCAACTTTATGTTCATCATTCTGTTTTAATGGTTCAACTTTATGTTCATCACTTTGTTCTAGCTGTTCAACATTAGATTCATTATTTTGTTCTGGTGGGTTACTAGTATATCTATCATTCTCAGCTCTTATACCAGCAATTGTTGCGATTACTAAAAAAACACCCGCCAAAGTCAATCTATCTCCTGACATAGTACATCACTCCTATTTTATTTATACTAAAAGCACAAAATAATCGAAACATTATTTTGTGCTTTTGGTATATTCCTAGTAATACACTACCATTTATATTATTTATTATCAATCCAATATCCCGCACTCAAAGCATTGATCTTTATTTAACTTGATTTTGATGCCTTTTATCTCTACAATATCTTGTTGGTTCATTTTTGCCTTTGTTATTAAATCTAAAATCTCTGAGTCTGTTATCATTTCTTTTTCTAGTCCAAGACATGTTTTCACTTTCATTCTGTATTCCCCCCTTTTCATTAAATTCATTTGATTAAAGTTCTATCTTCACTTTAAAATTCATTTAATTACATAAAAAACAGTATCAGGATTATGGCTACAGCTAGTACAAATAGTCCTATGCCTTGTCCATATTCTTTATCTTTTAGCTGTTCATATCGCATACATGACATTCCTGCTTGTCCTTCCATTTTGACCACCTTTGCCTTTGCTCTTTTTCCCGACTTTCTATTATTTACCTCTTCCTTTTCTTATGTTTTATCTGTTATTATATCACTATAATGTAGTTATTAATATATATAATTTCCTACTAAATTTTCATTCAAAATAAGAAAATACTCTGTATAATCTAATAAAAAATACTAAAAATTCATATTTTATTTATTATCTGTCATAAACTCTTCTTATTTTGACTTAAAAAACTATAGGAAATTTAATAATCCTCTTTCTTTACACTATATGTTGTAGGCCAGGGAATAAAAGGTGTAAATAGTGGATAAATATTGTTTATGGTGATAAAAATGGGTAATTATTATGAGGCAATAGAAGAGGATAGAAGATTAAGTGCTCGACCAAAAGGATTGCAGCAAGGTAATTCTCCTTATTTAGTAGCTCCCCTATCTAATGCTTCTGCTCTACAAGTTGTTGTATCTCAAAGTCCAGTTATGCAACCACCATCTCCACAACAAAAAGTATCCTCTCAACAACAGTTACCTACTGGTTCACCAGTATCTTCACCACAACAGTTACCTACAGGTTCACTAGTATCTCCACCACAACAGTTACCTACACATTCACCAGTATCTCATACACTTACAGGCTTATTAACAGCTCCAAATATTACTGTGCCCTCAACACCTATAACGGATTCAGCATTAAGACGATATTATTCTTATTTAGAGCAAGCTGTTGACAATGGTGTAGAAGATATCTTTCATCATCGTTTCATAAAAGAAGTTTATAGAATAATTGGTGTTTCAAAAAAAGACTTTGAAAAAGCTGAAAGGAAAATAAGTAAATTAGAAGAGATGATTACAAATTGTGAAAATGTAAACGTGCATATAAATTTAGCAGGGGTTTATGCAACATTAACTCCTATTGTTGTAAGTGCGTTAGGAAGTGCTTTAGGCTATCTTTTTTTTGGGGTATCAGCACGTGATGTTGGTAGGACGATAGGTATAACTGCTATTTTTACACTTGTAGCTTCACCAATTCCGTTTATGGGTGGCAGCTATCTCTACAAGTTAGCATGTAACCATAAAGCTATAAATGGAAGAAGAAATCTTGATACACTCAAACAACAATATGCAGATAGATTACAAATAAGGCAGCAGATTGAACAGGAATATCTTTCAGGAGATGTAAGGACAGTAATTGGAAGAGTTGGAGAGATAAATTACACGGAAATAATGAAAAAGGATTTATGATTTGTTTTTATGCAACTACTAAGCCTACCAGTCAGCTTTGGCGAAAACCCGCAAAATAAGTATTTGTAGAACAGATGACTTTTTCAAGTGTTTTCGCTTCCCCTATAGTCTTACGAGATTCAATAGCAAAGCTGACAATTTTGAGGTAGGCTTAGTAGTTGCGTTTTTATTATTTGTATTACACACTATTTGTTTTAGTTTTCATTCAAAATAAGAAAATAAATGATAATTATTAATAAATAACTAAAAACTCTGTAAATATTTATAAATAAGTACAATAAATATGTCTATATGCACATCACACATGTTTGTGAAGACAAGATAAAACTTGATTTAAATGATAAAAAGATACTGAAAGAATTAGATTTAAACTCCAGGCAAAGCAACACAGCCATAGCTAAAGCTACAAGGCTTAGCAAAAACATTGTAAATTATCGCATTAAGCGAATGGAAGATGCAGGAATAATTGAAGGATATACAACAACATTTGACTATTCTAAATTAGGTTACCTGCTTATAAGAGTGTATTTTGACTTTTATGAAACAGATCAGAAAAAAGAGGAAGAATTAATTAAATTTCTAATTAGTGATAAGAAAACAAGCCGAATTTCAAGGGCTTCTGGCAAATGGGATGTTATTGCCAGCTTCTTTGTCAAAGATATTTATGAATTCTCAGAGCACTGGTCCAAAATAGTGGAAAGATTTAGACGTTTGATAAAAGAGTACAGCTCAAACATTATTACAAGAGACATTTCTTTCAGAAAAGCATATTTGATTGGTGAAACAGAAGATATTTCACATCTTTCTTGGAAAAAGGGCTGCTCAACCCCTGAACAGGTAGACGAGACAGATTTAATTATCCTTAAAATGCTGACAGAAAATGCAAGAATGCCCATTGAAAAGATTGCAGCAGCTACAGGATTGGGAAGCATGACCATCATTTACAGAATAAAGCAGCTAATTAAAAAGAAAATAATTCTTGGATACAGAGTAAACATTAATTTTAGTAAATTAGGATATGAATTTTATAAAGTTAATTTAGAATTAGAAGATACCACAATTATTCCAAGTTTAATTGAATACTGCCACAGGCACCCAAATGTAATATCTGTTGTCGAGTCAATAAGTGATAATATTGATTTTGAGTTTAACATAGAGCCTGCTAATTTTAATGATTTTCTCAAAGTCATTGACGACATTAAACAGAAATTTTACGGGAAAATCAGGGATTATAATTATGTGAAATCTTTAAAGAGTTACAAGCATGTTTATCTGCCGTTAGAGCAGGCAAAAAAGAATTAATAACAGCAAGTTCAAAAAGAATTAACAGCAAGCTCAAAAAGAATTAATAACGGCAAGTTCAAAAAGAATTAATAACAGCAAGCTCAAAAAGATTTAAAAACAGAAACACTTTCCCTTATTCTACAATGACTCTTGCAGAAAAATTTGGCTATCTCAATACAGCAAGGCATTTTTTCAGTGATTTATTTACGAATCTGCATCCTAATAATGTTTTGGCTGATTTAATTGTTGTTTCTGTCAACGATATTACACGTGAATTTCTTGACCAGTATGGAATAGAAGCAGTTATTTGGGATGTGGATGGCACTTTGATGAGATATTATGGCAAAGCTGTTGATGATAGTATAAAAGATGCATTTGACGCCTTAACTGTCGATAAAAGACTGAAACATATTATCTTATCTAATTCAGGCGAAGAAAGATTTCAGGAACTTGGCAGGATTTTTCCAGAAATTTCTGTGTTAAGGATGTATGAAAGTAATCCTTCTATTGTAAAAAGAAAGATATACCAGCACAAAGAAACATTTACTTTAGAGCCAAAGGATGACAACCAATTTTATGTATCTTATATATCAGAAGATGATGCAAAACAAAAGAATAGCGGGGTTAGCAAAGAGGTATTAGGTGCTAAAACTAAAAAATTAAAAGATACTATTATATACGACAAATTATATTTACCGCAGCAAATGTGCGGAAGAGAAAATTATCTTGCTGTTCTTAGAGATTATTACACTATTATTAAAAAACCAGATACAAGACTGGTGGAATATGCAATGGAAGAACTAGGAATTACTTCCCCTGAAAAAGCTGCGATGGTAGGAGACAGGGCATTTACAGATATTACTGGAGGGAATCAGGCAGGTGTTTGGACAATACAAATTACTCACCCTTTGCATCCTCAAACGGATCCTTTTCTTATAAAAGCATTTGCAAGGCCAGTTGAAGCGTTCTTTGTTAAGATGTATGAATTCACTAAAAAAGGTAAGATGGTAATATGGTTTGATGGTCTGAAGGTACTACGAACGGCACGACGGAAATAAGTCGCTGCCATCAAACCATCTGACCTTCAAACCTTCTTACCTTTTTTTCATGTGACTGTGGCTGCGCCCACAAACGTGTTGTGAGCGGAAAATAGATTGAGAAACAGGTGAGGATATAAATAAATACAATAAAGCTAATTAATTCTCTTCTAGAATTTCAACGTCGCAATCACATTTCTCCTTAAATAATTCTGCATCTTCTTTTGTCCCGACGATACTGCCATAATGTATGGGTATTGCTTTTTTTGGATTAAATGCGCCTGCTGCTTTTACAGCTTCTTCTGCATTCATTGTATATGTTCCTCCAACTGGCAGGAATGCAACATCAATATTGGCTAATGTTATTTCTTTAAGTAAAGCCATTTCTGGTATATTATCTGTGTCGCCTGCGTGATAATATCTTCTGTTGTTTACATTTATTACATAGCCAACCCAGTTATTTTCTTTAGGATGAAACTTTGTATTAATGTTGTATGCGGGGATTGTTTCAACAATAATCCCATTGATATCATATTTTTTATTTGGCTCAACAATTACCTTTTTTTCCACGTCGAGTTTTTCTAAATTATTCATGCAATCTGATGTAGCAAGGATTATTGTTGACGGTTTTGCAATCTTTATTGCATCTGCCAAGCTGCAGTGGTCATAATGCGCATGCGTTATTAGAATAATATCTGCCTTATCTAAATTGTTGTTTTTATTATTTAAGTTATTATTGTCTAAATCATTATTTTGATTATCTAAATTATATGGGTCTATATACATTACAATATTCTTCTCTTGAGAATTCAATTGAATAGTCGCATGGCCGCGCCAGATTATTTCTTTCATATTTTCAGCATTATTATTGTCGTCTGCAGGCGGTTTGTTTTTGTTTGAACAACCAACTGTAAATAATAATGAAACTAAACATAATAATAAAATCATAATTAAACGTGATTCTGTACTTAAGATAAAATAACTTTTTATTTTCTTAATCTTTTTTCTGAAATTCATTTTTTCATGGAAATATCATATAAAATTTCTTCAATTTTCTTTAAGTTCCATTTAATTGAATCTGCTTTTTTTCTCAGCTCTCCGTTTCTTAAATCAAGGCTGGAGAAAAAGCCGAATATCTCGTCTATAATCTCTTTAATCTGCTGAACTTCCTTGAACTTTTTGTTTGTAGCCAATATAACTGCTGATCTTGCCATCTCGCCGGTAAAATCGCACAATCCAAGAAGATATTCATCAGGGCTTACTGCTAATTTTGCCAGTTCTGGAAGCTTTTTTTCTTTCATAAATCCATAAAAGCATTTTGCTTCAACATATTCTTCCAATGCCTCAGAATAAGCACCAACATTCCTTAAATTTTCGTCTTTCTTAAACAAACTCTCTGCTTTTTTTATGTTGGTTTCAGCTTCATCTATCTGCTTTTTTGAAGTATTGAAATCATTTCTGTGCGCAGAGTATATCGCTGATTTTGACGCCTTTAATATAATCCTTGACAAAAAGATAATGTTCTCCCGCTGTTTGTCAAATTCATGCAAGTTTTCCTTGATTTTATTAAGTTCTTTTATGTTTAACATTTTATCAACACCATAAACTAAACAATATGTCCATAAACTAGAATGTATGTGTTGGTTTATATATTTTGTTGTGTTCTCTTTGTTTGTGCTAAAAGGTTATGTTTAAGAAATCAATTCCATAACATGTCTCCTTCTTCTTCGTTTGTCTTAAATATAAGAATTACAAATTCTTCTTCGCTGTTATTAACAAATTCATGTACATCATTAGGTTCACATAGAAAGAAATCATCGGGCATGCACTGGAATTTAATCTTGTTTAATATTATTGTGCCGTTTCCTTTTAAAATATAAAATATCTCTTTTGTTTTTTTATGATAATGTGGCTTAATGCTTGTGTGTGGCTTAAATTTAACAATCTGAAATTTACTGCCCTTACAGTTTAGGTCTTTCTCATTAAAAGGAATGTTTTTGACATAAGTAAACCTCTCTTCAAAGTTTAATTCTGATAAACTTAATTTTTTCAAAGTTATTCACCATTTAATTTGTATAAGCATATTTTTTCAAAATTATTCACAATTTAAAATTTAATTTTAATAAACAGGGGTTTTAAATTTACTCATCACATAACTGAATAATTATCTCTCTGTTTCTCCCTCCGTCAAGCTCAGTGAACAAAACAGCCTGCCATCTGCCTAAACCAATATTTCCATTGATAATAGGAATCATTTCAGAAGAATTTAATGAAAGTGCTTTAATGTGAGAATGGCCATTTAACCTTTCATTCTGTGGGCAGTCTCTTAAGGAGATATCATCATGCAGATATTTGGCATTTTTAGGCGCAAGTTTTTTCAAATAAAGCCTGAAATCCTCAAGCAATCTTTCCTCATTCTCATTTATAATTATTGCACTGGTTGTATGTTTTGTGAAAACTAATACATAGCCATTCTTCACATTGCTTTCTGCCAAAAATTCTTTTATTTTTGGAGTTAGGTCATAGAAACTTACTCCTTCTTTTGTTTCTAGTTTTATGATGTGGTTTATTATCATAGTTAAAGTGATTTATAATTGATGGAACGCCGTTAAAACAAATGATTGTTATTTATTATAATGAAAAAATAAAGGAACAAAATATTAGTCCATTATTATGCAGTAAATCAACCCCCTATTAGTAGTAAATATACTAACTACTATTTTATAATTTACCCTACATAGTTAGGTACTTTTATGATATTTTAGATAAGAAATAAAATTTATTTATTAGAATCAATCTTTTTTCTTGTGAACGATTTATATGCCTACTTTTTCTTTTTTCCCTTTTTCTTATCTTCTTTTATAGAATATCCAAACATTTCAGGTATAATTTTGCATTCTGCCTTTCTTAAATGCTCCAGATAAGTAACTCTGGAAACGCCAGTTATTTTTGAAAGTTCGTTAAGATGTATATTTCTTGGAAAATCATAATATCCTTCTCTAATTGCAAGCTGTATAGCTTCTTTTTGTTTTTCAGTAATTTTAGGCATAATATGCGGGATAAACAAGTCAGTAAAGTCCTGCTCTTTGATTGAAAGCATTTCTACATGAAAAAATTTTTTGAATGAATTGTATAAATCTGATACTATTTCTCTTTCCCATGCGCCAAAATACCATTCCTCTTTTCCATCCTTGTGTATTATAGGTTTAAGCAGGAAAATTTTTGGTGTGTAATAATTGGTTGTATGATAATCACTTAATTTCATGCGCATATATGAAAGATAAACATTCCCACTCCCTTTAAACTCAAGACATCTTTTGTCTTTTTTAATTGCAGTTATGAACTGTTTGATATCATCATGGCTTCCACTTAAAATATTGACATTTGTGTGATATCTGTATTTTCCCTCGACATAAGAATTAAGGGGATACATTGAAATAACTACATTAAACTTTGAAGAGTTTGTGAGATAAATACAATTCTCATGCCAAACCTTGAAATGGCCAATCCACATAGTTCATTGAATAAAATTTAGAATATAAAAAGTTAATTGAAATCTTTGTGAGAATCAAGTAAAACTTACTTCATTCCCTATTCCTCAGCCAATCTTTAATAATCGAAACAACTAGATAAACAGCCATCGTAGAAACAGCGCCAATTAAAAACCATAACGCAATGTCTGGCTGATTAGATAGATTAGATATTGTTTCTGCTGTTTTTCCCGCAGTTTCAAGCGCAATAGGTGTAGCAGCCTCAGCAGTTTCTTTTGTCGCTTGTAGCACAGGCGCTGCTTTATCAGCTACCTGCAGCGCTGAATCTTTAGTTGCTGCCATAAACATGTTTCTGCCGAAACCAGAAGCAACAGCATAAGTATATAATTTTAACAATGCTCCAGCTGCTAAAGTAATGAGCGCAACAGGCAGAATGTTTTTTAACTTTTGTTTTATACCTGTAACTTTTTTTGGCGCAATGATTATATATTTGTTTGCAAGCTTGTAATGATTAACCTCTCTGCCTTTTTCGCTGTAGTGATACTCGTCCACAACAACAAGGCTTGCTTCCTGCAATTTTTGCAGATGATAATGCACAGTAGATATAGGCATGCCTAACTTTTTTGATATATTTGCTTCTGTGTCTTCTTTTTCAGCGAGATGATTAAGTATCTTTCTGCTTGTGTCGCTTGTAATTGTCTCAGCAAGATTCTTTACCCTTGCATCGCTTAAATCTATTAATAATAAATTGTTTTTTGCCATTGTTATGGTGAATAAATAATGTAATATAAATAGTTATTGATGACTTTGATTTGAGTTAAAATTAATAATTATTGTTTATTTGGAAAAGCGAATACTGTGACCTATTTGAAATGCAAAAGCATTTCTAATATGCTAGAAATCTTTGATTTCTGGGCATTTAGGTTGCAGATTGTTGGCATTTTTTTTATTTAAATATATAAATAAATGGAGAGAAAAACCTTATCTTGATAAAACAATTTCTTGTTTAGATAAAAATTGGTCTTTGTTTAGTTCCTGGGCGCAGCCACACGTCTCAAAAAAGCCAGAATACCCACTTTTTCAAATGTGGGATGAATGGCAGTATCGAGCTTTTTGTAATGAATACCAAGGACTTTAGTCCTTGGTTTTTTATTTTAAACTTAAACTGTTTATATAACGCTTAAAAAAACGTAAAAAACTTTTCATGAGACGGTGGACTTCGTCCCACAAACGAGTTGTGTGCGGAAAAAAGATAAAGAAAGAATTAATCAACTAAACAAATACAAAATTAAATAAAATTGATTAAATTTTTAATCTTTCAAATGTTATTATTAATTTTTGTTCAGTTCCTGGCATGTCCAACAAAGTTCATGAGGATACTTAGTTTATTCATCTTAAATAAATTATTTGATTTTTTATAATTCCTTTAAGAAAATTCATGTGACTGTGGACTTCGTCCCTAGTACGAGCTGGGAATAAGAGAAAAAAATTAAGAAATATCCAATAAGCTAAAAAAATAAAAAAAGGTTTAACTAACCCTTACATTAATTTTATTCTATACTAAAATCCACATTCACTGTCAAGGTTACTTTGATGCTCTCTGGGTTTATTTGTGGTGAAGGTGCTGATGCTGCTGTTTCCGCCATCATTGCGACGCCTTTCGCATAATATATTGGCGGATAATAACTTGACTCAGATATAGATATTGGTTTTCCGACAGATGCTCCAAGGTTTGATGCAAGTGTTTCTGCCTTTTCTTTTGCATTCTTTGTTGCCTCTGCAACCAGCTCAGATTTCACTTCCTTCTCTTTGTCTTCTGAAAGCTGGAAATAAACATTCTCTACTTGGTTTGCGCCGTTTTTTACTGCAATATCCAGCAGTTTTCCTGCATTTTCAACATCACTTGTTGTAACTTTTATTGTATTTGTCAATCTATATCCTTTGTCAATTGTTTTCTTTTGCTCGTAATCATATTCTTGCATAGGGTACAAATAGTAGCTTGTTGTCTCAATATCTTTTTTGTCAATACCTTCTGCTTTTAATGCTTCAATTACATTGTTCATATTAACGCTGTTCTCGTCTTGAACTTGTTTGGCTTCTTTGCCTTCTGTTATAACACTTAACATTAGTATTGCTTCGTCTGGCATGACCTCTTTTTCAGCAGAGCCGCTTACACTTATTTTATTGGTATTGTCATAAGACACAATAATCTGCTTCTCGCCCATTGTGTAAAAAATACCAGCGACAACAATTAGGGCAATTAATCCGAATACATAAATCATTTTTTCTTCCATGATGATTACCTCCTGTTTGTGTTTGAGATCTTTATTCTCTCTTATTTGTGTTTGAATCATTCTATGTTATTAATGTTTTAAACTCTTCTTATATAAATATACTATGAAAATTTCAAGTTGAGTTGAAGTTATAAATTTACAAAAATTATTGGGTTATATTGAGTGGAGAAAATTTGCTGGTGTTATTGAAAAGGCAAAAGAATCATGTAAAAATGTAGGTGTTGATATTAATAATCATTTTGTCGGAGCCGACAAAACGATAGATATGCCTAAAGCATAAGAAAAAACTTAAATAACAACCATAATGCCTCTTTAACAACAAAATATATATATCTTTCTATAAACAACAAATAACACATGAAATACATTGACTTATGCGAAATATACGAAAAGCTGGAATCAACGTCCAGAAGATTAGAGAAGACATATTATCTTTCTCAATTAATCAAAAAAACCAAAGCAGAAGAGTTATCAGAGGTTATGCTGTTGCTTGAAGGAAGGGTTTTTCCTCTGTGGGATACACGGAAATTAGGTATGGCCTCACGTTCAGTTGTAAAAGCAATTAATACTGCAACAGGAATAGACACAGATAAAATAGAACTTGAATGGAAAAAGACAGGTGATTTAGGTATTGTTTCAGAAATGCATACTAAACAGAAGAAACAGGCAACATTATTCTCGCAGGAATTAACAATAAAAAAAGTCTTTTCCAATCTGCAAAAACTTTCAGGAATGGAAGGCCAAGGAACAGTTGATATGAAAACAAAGCTAGTTGCAGAGCTTCTTACAAGCGCAAAGCCATTGGAAGCAAGGTATATTATCAGGACTGTTCTTGAAGATATGCGTGTTGGTGTCGGCTCTGGAAGTTTGAGGGATGCGATTGTCTGGAGCGAGTTCCCGTTAATCATTGGGCTTGAGCTTTCTGGTGAAGGGGACCAATTTTATTTCAAAGATAAGGAACAAATTAAGCCTGACAAAACAATTGTTTCTAAAAGTGAATTTGACAAGATAAACATTCTAAAAATAAAAGCAGTAGGGGTTGAAAACAAAGAGAAAATAAATGACAAAGAGAAAATAAATGACAAAGATAAGGGAAATGACAAAGAATTAGCCAGAGAATTGTTTAATTATTTCACTGAGAAAGTCGAAGAAGCATATAATATAACAAATGATTGGGCTGATGTAATAATTGCCCTAAGAGAAAAAGGATTAAAAGGCCTGAGCGAGATAAATATTAAGCCAGGAAAACCAGTAAAAGTTATGCTCTATCAAAAAGCAGCAAATATAACTGAAGCATTTGAAAGAGTGGGTAAACCCTGCGCTTTCGAGTATAAATATGATGGATTTAGGTTAGAGATTCACATTGTTGATTGTAAGAACAATATTGATGGCAAAGGCGGTGTTGTTAGTAAATGTAATGTTGATAATGAAAATGATGTTGACAGCAGGAGTAAAAAAGATAAAACACAAAAGAAGATTGTTCTCTTTACAAGAAGTTTTGAAGATGTTACAGAGCAGTTTCCTGATGTCGTGGAATTTGTAAAAAAATATGTCAGCGAAGATGTTAAAGAAGCGATTCTTGACAGCGAGGCAGTTGGATTTAATCCAAAAACAACGCAGTATCTCCCCTTCCAAAGTATTTCCCAAAGAATAAAAAGAATCTATAACATAAAAGAGTTAGCCAAGCAATTCCCTGTCGAGGTCAATGTGTTTGATATGCTTTATCACAATGGCAAAAGCATGATTAACGAGGAGTTTCATAAAAGAAGAGCATTACTTTCAAAGATAATTGACCCGCATCCAAGAAAAATGGTTTTATCAAGGATTATAATTACCAACAAAGAAGAAGAGGCAAATAAATTTTATCAAAATTCTTTGGATGCAGGAAATGAAGGAGTAATGGCAAAAAATTTAGAAGCTATTTACAAACCAGGCTCAAGAGTTGGTTATGGTGTAAAAGTTAAGCCTGTTATGGAAAGCTTGGATTTGGTTATAACTGGCGCAGAATGGGGCGAAGGCAAAAGAAAAGGATGGTTGACTAGTTTTGTTGTTGCCTGCAGAGATGAAGAAGGCAATATTGTTGAAATTGGCAAAGTTGGAACAGGCATTAAAGAATTGGAAGAAGAAGGTGTAACCTTTAATAAGCTCACTGAAATGTTAAAACCATCTATTAAAGAAGAAAAAGGTCAAGAAGTTAAAGTTAAGCCAAAAATTGTGATAGAAGTTCATTATGAAGAAATACAGAAATCTCCATCATACTCAAGCGGTTATGCTTTGAGATTTCCAAGATTTGTAAGATTAAGGGAAGACAGAAATGTTAATGATATTTCTACGTTAAAACAAGTCGAAGAATTGTATAGAGGGCAGAGGGGAAGGAAGTAGCCAGTCAATAAATACGAAAAATATAAAAAGCACAAGCTTAATAAAAACTTATTAAGTTAAATTAAGCAACATAAAAAATAATCTAAAAAAGGTGATAATATGGCAAAAAAAGAGAAAAATAAGTATTCTGTTTATTTGTTTGTAATTGCAGTTATAATTGTAATGTTTGGGGTTGCTATTCTGGCTGATTATTATATGGGTTTGAAATCAACAGGAGATTCATCATCTAGTGAAGGAGCAGTTGCTGAAGAAGCTGGAAACGATTTAGCAGGACAGGCAACTTCATTGGAAGTTTACGATAAATGTGTCAAAGAATGTGATGCTGGTAAAAAAAGAGCAGTTGATACTTCAGCAGCGCCTAAAAACATAGAAAACCCAGAATATATTACATGTATGAAAAAATGCGAAGATTTAGGAAATAAACTCAATATTTTTTGGTGCAGTGATACTGACGGAGATTCACCAAATGCTAAATATATCAAAGGAATAACTTATTCAACCAGCAATCCAAGCGGTAAAGTAGATGAATGTTATACTTTCTTCTCTGGAAAGGTTAGGTTAATCGAAGGTAAATGTGTTGGCAAAAATGGTAAAGACTATGCGATAGATTACATTGACTGTGAAAAAGGCTGTAAAGATGGTGTATGTGTAAAGTAAGATAAAATAAAATGAGAATATTAAAATGAAGATTGGAATAATTATAGCGACAAATGAGCCAGAAGTAGTATGGAATGCTTTTAGATTTGGTCTTATCTCACTAACATCAAATCATACGGTAAAAGTTTTCTTAATAAACAAAGGTGTTGAAGTAGAAGATATCAATGACAAAAAATATAACATCAAAGAACAAATAACTTCATTTATTGAAAACAAAGGGCAGATATTAGCTTGTGGAACATGTTTAAAATCTAGAGAAAAAGAAGGAAGTAGTGTTTGTCCAATTTCAACAATGAAAGATTTGTTGAAATTGGTTGAGGATTCTGATAAACTCTTAACATTTGGTTAAGATTATAATTTAAGTTTGAAAACAAGCTTCATCCAAAAATTCCGCTTTTTTAGTATTTAGAGCTGAGCAAAAAATAACAATATCACAGACCACAAACATCCTATCTTATTTGTTGTGATCTGTGGAATATCTAACCAACTAAAAAGTATATACATGTGGTTGGTTAGATACAATCATGGCGCGGACGGACTTTTTCTCTGAAAAAGTCCTACTCGGCTCAGCTAAAGCTTCGCCTCGCCCGGCCAGTGGCTTGCGAGTGAGCTCGTAAACCAAAATCATTTATTGATACCTTAGACTGCTCACTCGCTCACAAGCCACTGTTGTTTTTTGCATAGAATGGTAACTTGTTAAATTTTTTGATTAAGCCTTCAAAACCTAAACCTTTAAATAGCCCATTATGTTCTTTTATTACATCATGTTAAGAACTAATACTTGCGGTGAACTGGCACTCAAAGATATAAATAAAAAAATTACTTTATGCGGCTGGGTGCAGCATGTAAAAAATTTAGGCGGCATTATCTTCTTTTACTTGAAAGATCGTTACGGAACTACTCAGATTGTAGTTGATCCTAATCATGAGAAAGAAATCTATACTCTTGCAGAGACATTGAATAGGGAAGATGTAATTCAAGTAACAGGCAGAGTAAGAGCAAGACCACAAGGGCAGGATAATACAACTATTTCAACTGGTTCAATAGAAGTTCTCGCAGATAAGCTTGCTGTTCTAAACAAATCAGATACCTTACCTATAGATATGGAAGAAAAAACTACTACTAATGAAGATATGAGACTAACTTACAGATATCTTGACCTTAGAAGAACCAAACCTCAAAATAATATTATCTTGCGCCATAAAGTTATCAAGATTGTCAGAGATTATTTTGACAAAGAAGATTTTCTTGAAATTGAAACGCCAATATTAGCTAAATCAACTCCAGAGGGTGCACGAGATTATCTTGTTCCAAGTAGGGTTCATCAGGGCAAATTCTATGCGCTGCCTCAGTCTCCGCAGTTATTCAAGCAGCTTTTGATGTTAAGCGGATTTGACAGATATGTACAAATAGCAAAATGTTTTAGAGACGAGGATTTAAGAGCTGACAGGCAGCCTGAATTTACGCAAATAGATGTTGAAATGAGTTTTATTGAAGAGGAAGATATTTATCTGCTTATGGAAGGGCTGATGAAAGAAATATTCAAGATTGTTGGTGTGAAAGTTAAAACACCTTTCCCGAGAATAACTTATGCAGATGCGTTGGACAAATTTGGAAGCGATAAGCCTGATGTAAGGTTTGGGCTTCAGCTTATTGACATAACTGAAACTGCAAATAAATCTAGTTTTAAGGTTTTTACAGAAACTATTAAAAATGGCGGCAAGATAAAATGCATAAATGCACGAGGCTGCGCTAAATTTTCAAGAACAGAAATAGAAGAGCTTGAGCAGGTTGCTAAAGTATATAATGCAAAAGGTCTTGCATGGATAAAAGTAGAGGAGAAATCTGAAGCTTTAAAATTAGAAGGTATGTGTGTGAAATTTTTTAGTGAAGAGCAGCAGAAAGAATTAGTGTCTGCAACGAGCGCGAATCAGGGTGATTTATTATTAATAATTGCTGATCATAAACATCATATTGTTAACACTGCGCTTGGCCAGTTAAGATTGCATATTGCCAAAAAATTAGATATCATTCCTAAAGAAGATTGGAACTTTATATGGGTAGTTGACTTTCCATTGTTTGAATATGATGAAGACCAGAAAAGGCATGTAGCTGTTCATCATCCTTTTACGTCGCCAAAAGATGAGGATTTACAATTCTTAGAAGCCCATCCATCCAAAGTCAGAGCAAAGGCATATGACCTTGCTTTGAATGGTGTTGAGATTGGCGGCGGTTCAATAAGAATCCACAGAAGAGATATTCAGGAGCAGGTGTTTAATGCAATTGGCTTGGATAAGAAATCTGCACAGGATAAATTTGGATTCTTGCTAGATGCCTTTAAATATGGCGCTCCGCCTCACGGCGGCATTGCTTTTGGTGTCGACAGAATTGTTGCAATGATTTGCGGCGAGGAAAATCTGAGAGAAGTTATTGCATTCCCTAAAACAAAACACGCTGAAAGCCTGATGGAAGGCTCGCCAAGTGAGGTTGATAAAGAGCAGTTGGATGAGCTAGGGATGAAGATGGGGAAAGGGAAGTAAGTGTTAAATTTTGCTGCGTCAAAAAAATTCGCTGAACGTTTTGATACTGTTGTCACAGTTTTTCCTGATGGTTATCCAAAATATCAATCAATAGGATTAACACAAAACCAAAAAGACCGATGTCCTTATAGAAGAGAACAACAGATAGATTGTTTGTTAAAGTAAATAAATTGTTTGTCAAATTAAATTATTTATCTTTTCTAAAGAATTCTCATAAATTAGCTAAAATTAATTTTAATAACAACTTAATAACACATTTACAATCTACAATCCAAAACTTTCCTTGAAATCTTTCATTTGCTTGAATTTTTCTATGAACTTGTAGCCTTCATCTGTTATTGTAAGATATCTGTACTGTTTCTCAGTGATTTCCTGCACTAATTCTTTGCTCATAAGCTCTTCTAAATAACTGGTCATTAATTTATGTGAAAGGTTTGCTTTATACATAAGATGGGTTGGCTTTATTTTGCCGCCCTTTCTTTGTATAGCTTCCAGTATATCGTTTATTATATCTATCCTGGATCTTCTTTGCTGTGGCATGATAAGTATGTAAATGGTGCTTTATTTATTAATGTAATGGTTTTTTTGGAGATATAGCAACCATAAGAGTCTTATTCACTCTTATTGCTTATTTGTAATATTATGTAAAAAACAACAAAAAGCACTTTATCAGCATTTAGCTTTCCTGAAAATGGTTAAAAGATTGTATAATAATAGTAACAAACCAATCAATTGCAAACTTTCAGCAATTGCATAAAAATGCAGATTAAGAGCTACAAATAGGAAAGATAATTGGCTCAATGCCAAAAACCAAAAAGTAAACATGACATATCTTAATGACTTAACTTGTTTTGGCTTTGAAGTTTTGCATACTCTGTAATAATACCAGAAGAGTAATGATATAAATAATATAGCCGTAGCATGGAAAAAGAAATAATTGCTTAAGCTGAACCATGTTGCTATTAGAATTAACCAAAACATTATAATAAACAATTTTCTGTCTCTGTGCTGATAAAGTAGATAAAACAAACCCATAAATCCTGCTAAAAACAAGAATCTGTAGCCGATAAATCCAATAGAAACAAGTAAATCAGAGCTTTCAAGAACACTATAAGTGAGAACTATGTTCCCAACAACCTTCTCTTTAACAACTTCATAATACACGACAACATTTGTTAATAATTTGAAAAAGAATGCAGATGTTAGTGTAAAAAAGCTTAATGCAAGATATTTATACTTTTTATCCTGACAGAATGTATAAAGTTTATAACTGAATATTGCAATAACAAGTGTAATTATTAATGCAATTACTGCAGAAATAGTATCCATTCCATAAAACCATCTTGGGCTTAAAACGAACTTTAACATAGTATTTGGTAAATAAAGCCAGAGGTTTAAAAAGATTATGAAATAACACTTGTTTGTGTTCGTTTAATCTATTTTTGTGTTTGTTTCTTTTGTTCCTTAAATCTCCAATAAACTTTATAAATAACTATTATACTACTAACATTTACAATGACCAGCAACAAAACAAAGGAAAAAAAGCAAGGATTAACAGAAAAAAATAAAATAAATGAAGAGAAAGAAGTAATGAAAAATAAAGAAACAAAGCATAATAATTCATTCCTGTCTGTACAGGATGCTATGAAACAAGGCAGCGGCAGTGTAGCTATACGTGGCTGGATTCACAGAGAAAGAGGAAGTTCTAACCTCAAGTTTATTGTTCTAAGGGATTCTTCAAATATTATTCAATGCGTTATTGAAAAGAGTGTCGTAGGAGAAGAAAAATTCAAGGTTGCAGATAAATTGCAGATAGAAGCATCAATTGAAGTATTTGGTGACATAAAAGAGGATAAACGAGCGCCAACTGGATATGAAGTTCATGTGAAAAGTTTTGTTGTTGTCGGTGAATGCGATACATTTCCAATTACAAAGGACCAAGGCACAGAGTTTCTCGCAGATAACAGGCACTTGTGGTTAAGAAGCAGAAAAATGACAGCCATCCTTAAGGTAAGAAGCACAGTATTTGGAGCGATACATGAATATTTCAGAAGCCAAAGTTTTTATGAATACCAAAGCCCAATATTCCAGTCTGTGCAATGTGAAGGCGGCTCAACATTGTTCAGTGTGAATTATTTTAATCAAAAAGGTGTTTTTCTTGCACAAACATGGCAGCTTTACGCTGAGCCGGCAATATTCGGTTTAGAGAAGATTTATACTATCGCGCCGTCTTTCAGGGCAGAGAAATCAAAAACTTCTCGACATCTAACAGAATACTGGCATGCTGAAATGGAATTTGCATGGTCTACTTTTAGTGAAATAATCAATCATGGTGAACAAGTTATAAAACATATAATTAAAAAAGTATTAGAAACAAACAAGCCAGAGCTTGAGATTTTAGGAAGAGATATAACTAAATTAGAGCCAAGCCTGAATAAGCCATTTGTCAGGATAACATATGATGAGGCATTAAAAATTCTGAAGGAGAAATGCAATCTGAATGTTGAATGGGGAAAAGATTTAAGGACAATTGAAGAAGACGAGCTTGTAAAAAGTTTTGACAGGTTTGTTATTGTAACTAATTATCCAAAGATAGTAAAAGCATTTTACATGAAAGAAGATCCTAAAAATCCTGATGTTGTTCAGGGCACCGATTTTCTGGCTCCAGAAGGATATGGTGAAATAATCGGCGGAAGCCAGAGAGAAGAAAGGCTTGAAGAGATAAAGAAAAGACTTGTTGAAATGGGCGAGAAAGTTGAAGAATACTCATTTTATCTCGACACAAGAAAATACGGTTCTGTGCCTCACGGCGGCTTTGGGTTGGGTGTTGAAAGATTAATTTCTTGGATTTGCGGATTAGAAAATATTAAAGATGCAATACCATTTCCGAGGACGATGATTAGATGGAAGCCTTGATGTTTTTAATATCTTTTTAATTCTTTAATATTTCCTTAGTAACTTCTAATCATAATTTTCCACAAAGCCTTTATAAATTAATAATTACTTTTATTATAAATCATGTTCAAAAACAAAAAAACTCAATCAAAAATCCATTCAAACATCTGGAAATATTATCTCTATAGATTATTTGGCAGTGCAATCTTTACCATGCCTATCTGGGTTCTGTATATGCAGGAAAATGGCTTAAGCTTGACTGAGGTTATGATACTCCAATCAGTTTATACAATTGTTACACTAATTGCTTCTGTTCCATTCGGAGCATTGGCTGACCGCTGGGGCAGGAAGCATGTTCTGGTAATATCACAATTGCTTAATTTATTTGGATATTTTATTTACATTTTTAGTACCAGTTTTTGGACTTTTTTCATAGGCGAAATCATATTTGGTTTGTCTACTGCAACATTTTTTGGTGTGGGCGAGGCATTTATTTATGACAGCTTAAAGGCTACAAAACACGTCAACAAATACAAACAAGTGCAGGGCAATATATATGCAATAAACGATTTTGTAATGGGTATAACAGGCATGTTTGGCGCTGCAATCGCTGCAGTTCTCAGCATGAGATTTACTTATGGCTTATCTATGCTTCCATTAACACTTGCTTTGTTTATTATTTTTTCATTCAAAGAGCCGAAACATGAAAAACGTATTTCTATGCGCAGTAGTTATAAGCAATCTACTAATTATAAATCACATCTAGATTATAAATTATATAATAATAATAATAATAATAATAATAATAATAATAATAATAATAATAATAATAATAAACTACGTAATGACCATAAATCACTCAATAATAAGTCATATGCATATTATAACCCTCGTGAAATCGGATATTTCAGGCATATCAAGGAAACATTAATTTTTACTGCAACTCATCCTCAGCTTAAATTTATTATCTTATTCTCCATGCTTATTGGCAGTTTTGCGTTCCTGACATTTTTCTTCAATCAGGTTTACTTTAAAGAAGTGGGTATCTCTCTAAAATATATAGGCATTCTTTATGCAATAATGTTTTCATTTAGCGCATTAGGTGCAAAATCATGCCATTATGTCGAGGAGAAATTGAAGGAGAAATGGACATCAATATTAATAGTTTCGTTGTTTTTTATCTTCCTTTTAATCTGCAGCCTTACAAAATCATGGATAGGAATACCTTTTGCTCTCGCTATCTGGCTTGTTGCTTCAGGATTAAGGGGTACATTTGTCTCTGATTTTATTAACAAGCATGCTCATAGCCATCATAGGGCTACTGTCATGTCTATTAATGTAATTATCGGCAATATCTTCTTTGCGATAATCTCTCCTATCGTCGGTGTTATTGCCGATAACAATGGCATACAAAGTGTTTTTTTAATTATGAGCGCTGTGTTATTGTTATATTTAGTGTATGTTGTGGTGTATTTTAGGAAGAATTCGTGATTACAATATAATCTAATCTTCTATCAGGAAGTGGGTTATATAACGAATGTTAATATTTGCTTGGTATCGACGTTATTTTAAATAAATAATTAGTTATTATACCTTAAAATATATTTAATTATCGTCGATAAACGTAGATTATAAACATTCATTAATCATACCACTTCCTTCTATCATGCTCTGCTTTGTAACCTTTAATAAGTAGTAAAATTGATAAACTTTATAAATCACAAGCTTTTTCTTGGATCTTATTAATAATTTAAGGTATATCCAATGCAAAATCCAAACACTAATCAACATTTAAGTACTAATCAAGACCAAGGCACAAGTTTAACATTAGTTCAAACAATGGAAACAATGTATTCTCATCTCCCAGATGATTTAAGAGAAAGAATGATTAAAGCAGCTGACCAGATGCTTGATATTGGCAATAATGATACTTGTCGAGGTCAGCATCTCACTAGTTTTGCATTAGATGCTATTAATCTATACAAACTTATGGGTATTTCTGAAGAAGTAATCAGGCAGAAAGTTACAAGAAGATTAGATGATTTTTTAGCAAAGGGTAGAAACTATAATTTATCTTCTGGGTTAAAAGCGGGGATAGAAGGGATTCGTTTGCTTACAGAAGGAGCAAGACAACTAAAAACACCAAATGGTGAAGAGGGTTTAGAGATTGAAACAGGTTATAGTGATTTTCAGTCTAAATATAATATTGCTAGATTCAGGCAGCTTGTCTCACATTTAGGGATTGCACGTACTAAACTCATTTCTTATTATAACACAAGTTTAGATGATGCTCTTAACATGGCATCGGCAATTGACGACGAAAAAAGAACGTTTGAGATTTGTGTTCATGCATTAAGGCTTGGTCAGTTTGAAGTTCTTTCTAAAATTAAAAGGTTATCTGATAATGAAAGAATTTTAATTAACACAGGGATGTTAGCGCTTGTAGATTTCTATGATCACTATTTTCATTGTGGCATTCATAACTCACTCCAAAACTTAGAATATGCAATTGCTTTGTTTGGACAAGTACAAGGTGCTTTAAAATCAGAAGCAAGCGAAATGTTATATGACCTTGCCATGGAAATATCAAACGAACAATTTATCAAATCTTACGCCGAAAGTCCATTAAATGTTGATCCTTTTTCTAAAACAATGGAAGAAAGCTATCTCAATATAGAACATAGCTTAATTGTATGCACATTAAGAGCGCTTAGAGCAACAGGAACTTTTGTTACTAAAAAAAAGGATAGATTAAAAACACATTATGTTACACATGTTGAAGATAAAAGAGTTGTTGACGCAATAAAAGCAATTGTTGAAAAATATGGCCACCATATCGTAGAAGCAAATGATTTTTCTGACGAGGTAAGAATGTCGCTTAGAGCAATAGGCGATGTTGTTAAATTAAATTCTTTGGCAGATTTATTGTTTGAACATCGGAAATCTCATCCATGCAGATTTTATAGTGAGAGCATAGATTATTTTATAGCATCAGGGAATACTGAAGGTGTGATAAAAGTAATTGATGCTGAGATGTCAGAAGGGTTGATTAAACTGGAGTATTCAGATTATGGTAGATTAATTCCAATTATGGCGAAGATTGGTTATACAAAAGGATTAAGAAAAGCACAGGCAGTTGCAAGACGAAAAAGCTTAGGAATAGGTATAGATTCTTATAAAAGAGAAGAATGGAAAAAAGCATTAAATGAAGCAAAAAGAGCTCTTGCAGGGAAATCATCGGAGAATTCATCGGAAGAAAGAAATAAAGATGGCGAAGCAGATGAAACTGAAAAAAATAAGGAATCTGAAGCATCATCACCAAATGCACCTAATATGTCTTCAATTCCAAGCTATATGCGTAAAGCCCTTGATGAAGAGAGAAAATATAGGGAAAGGATTGATGAAATCAGAGCAGATTTAACTCCAAGGAAAAAAAGAAGATTAATTGAAGAAGGTTATGAGCTTCTTAATAGGGGCAAAGCATGGGATGCATATAATCGTTTTAGAGACGCACTTTACAGGCGAGGATTAATAGAAGCAGGCGATAAAATGCTTGAAAGAGGAGATGGGCTTAATGCACTAAGGCCTTACACATTCGCAGCATTATTGCCAAAAGAAGAAGAGCTGCCTGCTGGAGAAAGGAGCGTATTATTGAAATTTTTTGCAAGATAATTTGGTAGTGTAAGGTAGTGTAAATAAGAGAGTGTAAATAATTTTGTTGAATTCTTTATAAATAAAACAGATTGGTGTTATTCAATTATTTCTGCAATTTTTGTATGTGTTTATCTTTTTAATATTTATTTTTCTCGCTCACGAACAGTTATTCGCTTACGAGCAGTTATTTGTTCTCAGCACGTTTGTGGGACGAAGTCCACCGTCATATGAAACTGTTTGAAAGTTAGAAAGCTTGACAGCTTGAAAGTGTCGTACATATAGCGCACTTTCAAGCTTTCAGACCTTCAAGCTTTCTAACCTTCTTACTTTATTAGTGAACGTGTGGCTGCGCCCTAGAACTAAAAAAATATTCAGTTTTAATCATATTCACAGCAATGCAATTATTCATACCTCAACGCATCAACTGCTTCTAATTTCGTCGCTTGTATTGCCGGCAGCAACCCTGCAGCACTTCCGACGATGAATGCAAAGCTAATTCCAAACAAAACCAGCCATGGACTTATTTTTACACTGAGATACGAGAATCCTGCTAGTTTTGCGCCGAGTTCAACACCATAAGAAATCATAAAACCAAGAACCACACCAATAATTCCGCCAACAGCGCCCATTAATCCAGATTCAATCAGAAATATTGTTAATATGGTTCTTCTTCTTGCCCCTATTGCTTTCATTACACCGATTTCTCTTGTTCTTTCAAGCACTGATGTATACATTGTATTCATTATTCCAATCCCCCCAACAAGCAAAGAGATTGCTGCTATTCCGACGAGAACAGCCTCTATTATCCCCAATATCGAGCCAAAAACTTCAATTAACTGCTCAGAGGTCTGCACCTGAAAATTCTCTTCACCTTTGTCTAAATCTCTATCTTTTCTCATCTTGTCTGCAATCTTCTCTGCAACAAGTTTAGGTGTGTAACCATCTTTAATCTTTACAAATATCATGTCTAATTTATCATGCTCATCAAAAAGATCTCTTGCTGTATCTATTGGAATAAACAGCTGAGTATCATCCTGCTTATTCCCGAGGCAGCTTATTGCGCCTATAACCCTGAACTCTTTTCCAAGCAGTTCAATTGTTTCTTTTAATGTCACACCTTTCTTAAACAATCCTTTATCTTTTGTAACTTCACATCCAACTGATACTTTATACCTGTCTGTCTTTGACAAATCCCTGCCTTCTGCTGTTTTCCAGTTTTGCATGCTTTTCATGACTTCTGTCTCTTCGCCGCTTGTATAAATGCCAGTAACAAATGTTGTTTTTACTTCATTCTTGTATTTTACCTCAACTGTTTTATACAGGAAACCACTTGTTATATCAACACCATTTACTTTTTCAATAAGATCGCGGTCATCTTCTGTAAGAATCTCCTGTCCTGCAACACCACCAAAACCAAAATTTTGGCCAGGTGTAATCATAATTTTATCCCTGCCCATCATCTCAAATTGCTCGTCAATGGCATTTCTCAAACCTTGGCCCAATGAAAGCAATGCAACTATCGCAGCTATACCTATAAATATACCTAACATGGTCAGCCAAGATCTCATTTTCCTGCTTCGTATATTTTTTATTCCAATCTTAAAATATTCTAATATCATTTAAACCTCGTTTCAATACACTGATTAAAAATAAAAAGATTGTATTTGTTTAGTTGATTCACAATTTCTTAACTTCTTTTTTCTGTTCTCTTCATAATTTCAGCTTCTTGCTCGTTTGTGGAACGCAGTCCACCACTATATCATGAATTACGCGTTGAATAATTGTTTTACGTTCTACGTCTAACAACTTACGTCTTACTATTAAATATCATCATGAGACGGGTGGCTTCGCCAAGGAACTATAGGCACGGACAATAATAATCGTAAATCAGTAACCGTGCCTATACTGGTGGACTTTAACAATATTGATAAGACAATTAAAGTCCACCGCTGTAAACTAATACATAAAATAAAAACATCATCTTCATCAAAAACCTCTCAGCGCATCAACTGGCTGCAATTTCGCAGCTTGCATCGCTGGCATCAGCCCTGAAACTGCGCCGATTAAAAACGAAAATACTAACGCACCAATAATCAGTGGGGCTGAGATATATGCTTTCAAAAGTTCAACTCCTAAACTAAATGCAATTAGTTCTACGCCTTTGCTGAGTGAAATGCCGAGAATAACTCCAATAACTCCACCAATTATTCCTAATATTCCTGACTCTATAAGGAAAATAATCATAATATCGCTGTTTTTTGCGCCGATTGATTTCATGATGCCTATCTCCTTTCTCCTCTGCAAAACAGAAGTGTACATTGTGTTCATTATTCCTATGCCGCCGACAAACAAGGATATTCCTGCAATACCAATCAGCACAATCTGCACAATATTAAGAATGTTATTAAAGCCTTCCATTAATTGGACAGATGTAGTGACAGTAAAATCTTCCTCGCCTTCTTTTACGTCGTGGTCATTTCTCAATTCTTTTTTTATGCTTTCAGCAACATTAATAGGATCAAGGCCTTTTTGCACTTTTGCAAAAATAGTTGTGAATTCTTTGTCATCCTTTTCTAATAAGTCTCTTGAAACATCTAAAGGGATTCTAACCATTGAATCATGCACAGGGCTTCCTGTTTTTTTTTGAATTCCTATTACTTTGAACTCTTGACCTTTGATAATTACTTTATTGCCGATTCTAATCTCCTTGTCAAAAAGTTCTTTTGCGGTTCTATATCCAACAATTGCTTTGTATTTATCACCCTGCTCAAATTCTCTGCCGTCTTCAATTATAAAAAAATCAACTGTTTTTATAAAACTTATAGAATAACTGTCAGTAGGAACACCAAATATGTTGTTGTATTTAATGGTGTTGTCAAACTCAGTATCTCCTGTATCAATTATAACCCCAATTGCCTTGTACACTCCTTTTGAATTTTTTACGACGTCTAAATCATGTTCATATAATTTTTCAGTAGAAAATTCTGCTGTAACTGGAGTAGAGCCAGTAAAACCTTCACCACCTGGCTTAATTATTATTCTATCCTGTCCGACTGTCTTAAATTCTTCATTTATTGCTTGCTGCATGCCTTGGCCAATTGAGATTAATCCAACAACAGAAACAATTCCAATAACTATGCCTAATATGGTAAGAAAGGATCTTATTTTTCTTTTTCGTAGATTTCGTAATGAGATTCTAAAATAATCTGCCAGCATGTTAGTTTCCTCTAATTTTTAATAGTATAATTCTCAGTGATTTATTACAAAAAGCCAGAATACACACTTTTTCAAATATGAGATGAATGGCAGTATCGAGCTTTTTGTAATGAATACCAAAGACTTTAGTTCTTATTTTTTATTTTTTTATTCCCTTTTGTGTTTAATACCCCGCAGCTTGCTGCGATTAGGATAGGCGATGCTAATCTTTCGTTTTATTTCGTTCTTGGCATGTCCAACCCGTTCACTATGAAAACTAGGTGCTAGGTTCTAGGTGCTAGTGTCGATAATTATTCGTAACTAGCACCTAGCACCCAACACCCAGCACCTATTTTAATTTTTCATGAGACGGTGGACTTCGTCCCCCAAACTGATTGGGAGCAAATAACTTGTTGTGAGCGGTAAAAAATATAAATTGGCACAAATACATATTTAATTAAGCTATTCTCATTTAATCTGTAATTATTTATTTGTGATTATTATTCTTTCTTTTTTTGTAAACAATATAACCCACAATTAAAACCACAATAAGAATTAAAACAATAAACCATTTACTGCCGCTGCCTGCAACTAATCCATATTTTTTTGCAGCAGAGGTTGTATAAATTGGCAGGACTACTTCTTTTTCGTCTGTGTATTCTTTGTTATAACTGTCTTTGTAATACACTTTTAATTTTAATGGGATGTTTCTTTTATCCAATCCGCCAAATGGTATGTCTTTTACAAATATTTCAAAATCAGCGGTTTCATAATCATCACTTTCAAGATTGCCTAGATATTCATTATTTTTCCCAAGCACTTCATAATCGTATGTATCTTCTAATTCCAAACCAGTGTATTTAAGATCGCTTTGGCCTATATTTGAAAGGCTTATTATTATCTTTCCTTTTAAGTTTGGATTGTATACTGATGTTTGCTCTAAATTTAACAGATATCCTGGAGAAGAGTCAATAAGTAGAGTGATTGTATTATTTTTAGTATATTTATTATTTTTCTCGTCTTTAAATTCAATTTTTACAGGAATCTGATATTCTTTTGCTTTCATGTCTCCTGACGCAAGCAGTTTGTACTCTGCCATTGTTGAATAGCCGCGCTGCAATTCATTGATGAGCTTCTCATCTGTCGAGCCAATCGGGGAAAACTCTGTTCCGATAAGATCCAGTTTTACTTTGATATCTTTAAGGTCAACCCCTCCTTTATTTGTTAATTTTAATAATAATTTGCCGGTGTCGCCTGATTTAATCTTTTCTGGCTGAGTTTCAAAACTTTCTATGTCAAGCAGGCTTGTTGAAGATTCTACTCTTATTTTGTAAACAGGCAGTTTTTGAACTGTTGAATATTTATTTTTAGAAGTATATTCTAATTTGACTTGGTATGTTCCTGAATCTGCCTTTGGATCAATTTGCAGGCGATAAAATAAAAGGACAACTGTATCTTCTGCTTTATCGCTGTATGTATTCTTTGTTTTTAGGTCGCCAACATTAATCTTTGCATCTTGTCCTGGCACAAAAGACAGGGGCCATTCTGGAATTAATTCAAAATTAACATTTTCTAAAATACCAGAGCCATTATTCCATACATTAAACCTAAGCTCAACAATATTGCCAGGCTCAGCAGGATCAGGTGTTTGTCCTATCAGAACAGCATGAACCATCGGGAAATCAATGATATTTGTTGAAGCTGAAACAAAATTTAATGAAACTAGAAAAAGGGTTATAATAACGGTTATACTGATGACTAACAATAATATCTTAAACAATTTATTTTTTTCAATCTCTTTTTTTATTAGCATTATTCCTCTTACTAAGATAACTCTTTACAAAGTTATCTTATATTTAACTTCTTTATATATCTTATTGATTATGATTTAATTAATTAATTGGATAAAATTTATTTAACATGTTTATTTATTCAATAATACTTATCTGCCTGTATGCTGATGATTGTGATTCTTACCTTTAACAATGCTTACTATTTTTCCGTCCATTAGTTTTTCAATCCTTTCAGCATACTCTGCCACATCAGGGTCATGTGTGACTAATACAATTGTTTTTCCGTTTTGATGAAGCTGGCGTAAAAGCGCAATAATCTCTTTGCCTGTTTTTTGGTCAAGGTTGCCTGTGGGTTCATCCGCAAGGATAATCTGCGGATCATTGCTTAATGCTCTTGCAATAGCTACTCTTTGCTGCTGACCGCCGCTTAATTCTGATGGTTTGTGATGCATTCTGTCTCCCAAACCAATCTTTTCCAAAAGCTCTTTTGCTTTCTTCTTTCTTTCTTCTTCAGGTGTTCCTTGGAAAATCATGGGCAGCATAACATTTTCAAGTGCAGTAAGAGTAGCTATTAAATTAAACTGCTGGAAAACAAAACCAATCTTTTTGCCTCGGATTTGCGCCAGATCAGATTCAGTTAAATGAGATATGTCTTGTCCGTCAAGAAATATTCTGCCTTTTGTGGGAATATCTAAACATCCTATCATATTCACAGCAGTGCTTTTCCCGCTGCCGCTTGGACCCATAACTGCGACGAAGTCACCATGGTTTATGGTTAAGCTAAGCCCGCGCAGAGCATAAATATCAACATCTCCTATCTTGTAAATCTTCCAGACATCGTCAATTTTGATTATTGGCTTTTGAGGTCTGGAAGTTGGTTTTTCAGTTGTTTTTTTGAGCATGTTTTCCAGTTGATTTACCCAAATTTATATGTTTTATTAATAAAAAATATAAAGGATGATGTTTAGCAGTAAAAAAGTGTTATACACATGCTAAAAAAAGTGTAAGAAAAAAGGTGTAAGATGAGATTTAATAAAATTAACAAAAAACCTGAATCAAAGATTTTTAATAAAAAAAACGTAATTGGGCTTATTATTGTCTTTGTAATGGTATCCAGCCTTTTGGCAGTATGGCAGGGCAGCTCTACTTCACTGGATAATTATAATGATTTCAGATTTAAGGCAGACAGTAACAATCAAATATTCGGAAAAATAAATGATAAATGGATACAATTTAATTATCATCCGACGTCATTAGATAAGATTAATGTTTCTGATTATGTTATCCCTACTTTAAAGAATTCAAAGATGGTTTATATTACCTTTGAGCCAACTGATAAAAATATTAAAGATGTTGAATTAATGCGTTTTCAGATTAGAGATTCTTTCATGAATGAGTTTAATATGTATCCTTATGTTGGTGTGACAAATAACACAGGCAATTATCAGGCGCTTCCATTTATTGACTGCAATAATGCAACGCAGTTTGTTCCTGTAATATATATAAAAAGTTATAATGAAACTTTAATTCTGAATGAAAATAATTGTATTTATTTATATGCATCAGATGGGTTTGAGTTTAATGCTATTCTCGACAGAATAAGATACGGATTGTATGATGTTATGAATTGAAGTTTAGTCTATAAAAAATATGTTTTTAATTTAATACAAAACTTTTTTAAACGAGATGTTTATTCATTTTTATTATAGAGGGTTTTGAATAACCTACCCCAATAGTCAAAACCCTTAATAGAACCGCTTTGAAAAATATCATAAAAAAGAGTTTTTCAAAGCTCTCTATATTCATTTTAATTTGTAAGCGCAGTGTTAAGGAGGCAGTGAAGATGAGTGATAAATTAAGAAATGTTGAAGAGAAGGTCAAGAAACATGAAACTTCTAAAACATCTGATGAGTTTAAGATAGCTGTTGACGATATTAAAATAAGAGAAGATGTAGAAGAAATTCAAGAACAAAGCTGGTTCAGTGATTACAAGCTTCTTGGCATAATTGTTGGTGTTGTTCTTGTTGTTTTAATTATTATATTGGCTATTCCATCAATTTTCAAAGAAACTCCTAAAACAATAAATGAATTGCATCAGGATGTTTTAGATGGAAAGGATGATGAGAATAATTATTTGTATAATCAATACAGCTTTGTCAGAATCGGCAGTGATACTACTGGTTATATGTGGTATACGCAAATTCTTAATCCATCAACAAAGATAAAATATGACATTCCGTTACATTATGGTCCGAAAGAGATAGAAGACATACCTGTTAATGGTGATATCAATCAGTTTTTGCAAATGATGTATATTTATAATAATACATTAAGCGAATATAGTGAATTTAATATCAATGAAACGCAATTTCCTAATATTGCATACTTTAGTTTCGATCCAAACAGCAATAATCTTGATCTAATTAACCTTGCACATCACGAGATAAGAACAAACATGCTGCAGGTGCTTGATGTAAGGTTACTGCCTGCCTGCACAACTGATCAGAATGAAGCATGCAAGAAAATTGCTGTATTAACCTGCGAGAATAAAACTTTGCCTATAATTGTGTTTAATGACGTGAATGCAACCACTGCAACAAGCATAGATATCAATAATAATTGTATTACTCTCAATGGATACGGCAAAGGAATAGTTAAAGATGTGGATAGACTGCTGTATAAGATGTATGGAATAATGAGTTAGATAGATTAGAATAAATTTAATTAAACGTTTATTTGTTCATCTATTTTTTTGTTCCCTAATCTTTTTCTCTTGCTCACAGCACGTACTAAGGACGAAGTCCACAGTCTCATGAAAAATTAAAAAAGGTGTTAAGTGGGTGCTAGGTGCTGGGTGCTAGTTACGATGAATTATCGCTGCTAGCACCCAGCACCCAGCACCTAGCACCCAGTTTTCATAATGAAACGTGTGGCTTCTCCCAGGAACTGAAAGAAAATATTAAAAGTAATAATTAAACCACATATACTAAAAGTGCAAAATAATCGAACATTATTTTGCACTTTTGTATATACAAAAGTGATTAATTTGTTCGAAAATTAATCACTTTTAGTATACATACCCTATATATGCATCAGCTTATCGCTTTCTAACGCAACCAACCTAAACCCAATGCCGCTTTCAATAATTGCACCTAAGATAGCCATATGCTCTTTGCCGCTGCCAGAATTTAAGTTAACACCTACCTCTGTGCCGTCTACTTTGTCTTTGATGACTTCTTTTATCACGTTTATTAATTCCCGCAGGGATTTTCTTGCATCAATAAGAATGAACTCTGTTTCTCTTATTGGCTGGTATTTTTGTTTTCCAAAATCATTTGTAATAATAAATACCTTTCCCCAATTTTCTTTTTCTATAACACTTCTTACCTCACTCCATGTCCCTTTTCCAACAGATAAACAAGTTATTAAATCTGTCATATACACCACTCCCCCAACAAACTTTTTATAAATAATATAATGTGTTATAAATTATAATGAATAAAATTCTATAATTTATATACTATCATTTTAATAAAATATAATGACAATAAACAAATAAAATAATAAATAAATTACTAATAATATGATAAAGTATAAATATGATAGAATATATATTTATATATTAATAATTATTGTTTTTCAGGATAGGTTTTTGGATACTGGTATTTAGATGAGTATATTATAGATATCCCTTTAAATTTACATTAAACTTAAAAAGTAGCACTAATTTCCTCAATATTCTATGAGTACCAAGCTAGAATTGCCAGAACATACAGGAATTGCTTTAATGCATTTAGGTTATTCGCTGGATAATTGCATTGACGCGCTTGATGCTGAAAGATATGGTGATTATAACCAGTATCTAGAAAATGTGCAAAAACTTATCGAGCAAATTAAAAGTGTTGATAAATCTCGCGTATTATATTTTATTGAAAAAAAACATAAAACAAAATTTAACTCAACTAGCAAAAGGAATGGGAACGGAATTGTTCTGCCAGATGATGCGTTCATTGTTTACACAAATGACTGCGGAGGAAATGTGGTTGGAGCAAGGTTTTGTTCTAATCAATACACTAGAAATGAATTTTATGGGTTCTTAGCTGAGCAAAATATTAGGAACGTCTTTGTTGGTGGTGAATGGGCGTATTATAATGGATGTATAGGTTGTTTGGGTGAGATGGTTAGGATATTTTCTCTCAAACGAATTTCTGTTTCACCTCTTGCAGGCTGTATTTATCCACTGAATCCACCGCAAAAAATGAATAGAATACTTGAAAGAATATACAGCAACCCTGTTGTTTTTAATAATTAATATTATCTTTTCAGTCTATTTTGAAATGATATATGTTGCTGCACTACTACTGTTTTTTCAACAAACTTTATTAATCATCTATTGTTAACATATAAGTTATGGCTGAATTTTCAAATGCAACAATTGAAGAATTAAGAAAAAAAGCAGTTGAATTTAGTGATAAAAGAGACTGGAAACAGTTTCATAATCCGAAGGATACTGCGCTTGCATTAAGTATAGAAGTTGCAGAAGTTCTTGAGCATTTTCGCTTTAAAACAAATGATGAGATTAAGGAATACTTAAAAAATCCAGAGAACAAGAAAGAGATAGGTTATGAGCTAGCAGATGTTTTGCATTTTATCTTAATTCTTGCGGAAGAAACAGGCATAGATATTACTAAAGCATTTTATGAAAAATTTGATGAGCTGGAAAAAAAATATCCTGTTGAAAAGTGCAAAGGAAAGCCGCATAAATATACGTATTATGAAAAGAAATATTAATTATAGCCAGCGAACAATATTTGCTCAAATTTTCCTTTATCTTCTCGACGCTATTTTTCTAGCTGTGCCCTAAAACTTGCTCAAATTCTCTTTTATCTTCCCGACTGTATTTTCCCAGCTGAATCTTTCAATGATTGTTTTTCTTGCATTTCTGCCAAGTTTTTCTCTCAGCTCTTTGTCTTTTATCAGAATTTCAAGCTTCATTGACAAGACTAATGAATTTTTGAACGGAAAGAAAAGACCGTTTTCTTTTTCCTTAATATAATCTTTTACATATCCTACTGGTGTTGTTACAATAGGGATACCGCAGGACATTGCTTCCATTGTTGCAAGGCTGCTTGTTTCAGTCAAGCTTGGCAGAACAAAGATATCCATTGCCTGCAAGTAAGGAACAACATTATTCACAGCGCCGGGCATGATTATGTTTCTCTGCGATGTAAACATTTCTTCTAAATCCTTAACACCTTTGCCAATAATTAGCAGCTTAATGTTTTCATATTTTTTCTCAATCTTTCTGAATGCCCTGTATAATGTAACCAAATTTTTCTCTCTGCCAATTCTTCCTGAGAACCCAATTATTATTTGATTTGAGTTTAATTTTTGTTCTGAATTTAATTGTGTTATTCCAAGCGCTTCTCTTATCCTGTTTTTATATTCTTCATCTTTTGCAGGAACAAATTTGTTGGTATCTGTTCCTAAATGAACTATTTTGTAAGGCGGCGCAATTCCGTTTCGCTTATACAACTCGCCAACTTCCATCGACGGCACCAACAACAAATCCACTTTGTTATAATAATGCTTAACCAATGATTTCATTGCTAAATTTATTAATAGTTTTAAACTGTCAATGCTTCTTGTTGCCAGCTCCCATTCAATCGAATGAATATAACATATTACAGGCTTCTTTAATTTTTTTGCTGATTTTATTGCGCAGATTCCAATTGGTCCGATAGTTTGCGAGAACACAATATCCTGCTCTTCGACAATCTTTTTTATTTTGGAATAATGGAACCAGCTGAAATTTATATCGCCAAAATTGAAGTTGAGAATAGGGAATCTTATAAATTTTATATGCTCAATTTCTGCCCATTTAAGTTCACCTGGGAATTCCGGTGCAATTACTGTAATTTCATAATTATCCTTAAGCCTTGGTATGATTTCTGTCAAAAACCTTGTGATGCCGTCCCATCTCGGCAGAAAGCTGTCTGTTGCGATAAGCAGTTTTTTCTTTATTTTATTTGTGGGGTTATCTTTTATAATGTTGCCACTAATTCCCTTCTCCTGCAGTTCTTTAAGATGTAAATGTTCCAGCATTTTTGTCACTTATTTTTCTGTAGATGATGTTTTTATTTGTTGTTTAATCTATTTCTTAATTTATCTTGTAAAATATTTCTGCATATTTGCAGTGATGATTTAATCCGTTGATTACTGCTCTTGTATATGTTGCAGGCAGCATTGTCCATAGTGTAACTGTCTGGCTGTTGTGGCATTTTATTGCCTTTATTTTTTTATTGAATGTTTTTGAAATGTCTACAAACAACATTGGCTTTTCTCTTCCTCTTGCCGGCAAGGGATTCCATATATCGAATGAATAAATATCTCCATAATATTTTATTTCATTGGCAATATCTAAAATTAGTTTATTAACAATTCTGTGGTCAACGTGCGGGTCGTCTTGGCTGTGAGTAAATATTTTTATTGGGGCTTTCTCAGTTATGATTTCTTTTATTCTTTCTTTTATCCCTCTCTTTTCAATGCCATCCATAAACTTGCCCTCTTTCAAGCCTAAATGAAAGCTGCCTTTTTCTCCAATTATTTTGTCAGCTGCCCTTGATTCAGACACTCTTTTTTTTATGATTACTCTTGGATTTAAATGTGGGTGAGAACCTTCGCCGTATGAGAAAATATAAGTATAAACCTCTTTGCCTTCTTTAGCATATTTTGCCAGTGTGCCGCCTGCGCCAATAACCTGATCATCATTATGCGCGCAGAAACAAAGAATGGTTTCTTTCTGTGTCCTTTTCTTTTTTGATTTTTTTTGTTTCTTTCTCAGCTTATTATTTGTATTATTTTTCATATTAACCATAATGAGAACTTAAGTTATTTATAGATTTATTAAGTTTTTGTATTTGGGTTGGTAAAGTTTGTTTTGTGAGGTTGGTTTAATTAATTACAAACTGGGTATTATACCCCGCAGCTTGCTGCGACACCCAGTTTGTAATCTTAAAAATGTCGGTCACGAAGTGACAAATTCGCCGTATAC
>JAGVYH010000061.1 GCA_018303325.1 Candidatus Woesearchaeota archaeon | reverse complement strand
CTTATTCCCATTTTTTGACACCTCTTATTGCTTTTTATTTACTCAATTTATTAAAAGATTTCGTATTCTAGGTGTCAACTTCTAGGGGTTCACTCCATAATATGAAGATAACACAAAAATGACACGAAGATAACCTTGTTTTAATAACAAATCACCCCTATGACAAGGAATCTCACCTTGCCACTGATGAGAGCAATTTCTAGCTCAAGGGGTAGCAGCACATGGCTTTGCAAATTTTCTATTTTTTGCATCCGAAAGCACATGGCTTATTATGTTTTCTTTCGGATTATAAAACGCATTATTTATGCACTTTACTTTAATTATTAACTAAAGAGCTTCTACTAATTTCTTCTATTGATTTCAATGCTTCTTCTATTGCTTCTATTTTCTGATCATAGCTGAGTTCTTTCTCTGTTATCCTTTCAATCTGATTTTGATATTCCAGACTTGCTTTTTCAATCAGTCTTTCTTTTGCTCTCCTTTCTCGCTTAACATCTTCCTCAACATCTTTATTCCAATTTTCCATATCTTTTCTTAATTCTTCTATTTTCTGCTGTTTATGTTTCAATTCTTCTTTCAGATCAGACTTTGCACCCATAATGTCTAATTTTCTCTGTGTTAATCTTTCAACAATGCTGTATCTTGATTGGCTTTCTGACATTTTTTATCTTACCTCCTAAACGTTTTAATCACTTTTTACGTTTTAACTTTTAGAAGTGATACTAATATAAAAAGGTATTTATGACGTCGTCATACTTTCGGAAAATTTACGGAAAGTTTATTTTTACTTCTTCAACCCACTATTCTTTTTTAGAACTCTCAATATATCTTTTAAAATTCTTTGTCGCTTTCACAATTCAAAACCTTAAAATTCAAAAGGAGAATAATAGTATGTGCAAATAATGCTGGATTTCCGTTCCCTGAAAGATAAACAGAGAAATGCCACTGCAACAAATTTGAGGCAGTAGCATAATCCTTGAAAAAGCTATGCACATACGAATAATAGTAAAATTTATATAACCTATTTATTAATAATATCAATACTCACAAATAAACTCAAAATATATTTAAAATACATATAAAAAAGAGGCCATCATGGAAATATTAGTTGTTATTTTAATCTGTCTTGCATTATCCTTTTTGATATCTGAAATATTTTATAGATTCAAATATCCGCCAGTTCTTGGTCCTATCTTTGCAGGAATGGTTTTAGGTCTGCCGGTATTCAGGCAGGTTTTTAAAGGAAATGTCATTACAGATATTGAATTTTTATCTGGCCTTGGCATTATTTTTCTGTTATTTCTTGCAGGTATGGAAATAAACCTGAAAAAATTAGTGAAAACAGAATACGACTCAATTTTTATTTCAGTTTTTGCAACTGCTATTCCCTTTTTGTTTGGTTTCGGCGCGATGAGAATCGCGGGATATTCTTATACAGCCTCGCTTATTTTAGGCGCTGCATTGTCTGTCTCTGCTGCAAGCACAAACATTAAAATTCTGCTGGATTTAAATGCATTAAACACAAAATTAGGAACAATAATACTTGGTGCAGGAATAATCGATGATTTTTTCGAACTGATTTTTCTTTCAGGTCTGGTTGTTATAGCGCAAAAAACATTAGAACGGCTTATGTGGTTTCCTATTGAAATCAGCGCATTTATTTTCATTACATTCCTTACCTACAAATTTATTCCAAAATTAATCACATTAATACAGATTGAGAAAACAAGAATGGCAGATTTCTCAGTTTTGATTATTTTCGCGATTAGTATTGCTCTCATCTCTACAAAATTATCTTTAAGCCCGATAATCGGCGCATTTGTCGCAGGAATTATAATTAATGTAATTCACCACAGAACAAAAAGGCTGAAGAAACATTATGAAGAAGTCAATGAATTAAAGGTATTGACTTTTAGCCTGATTATCCCTTTCTTTTTCATAAATACAGGGCTTCATTTTAATTTTGAAACATTGATAACTAATTTCTGGTTTGTTTTAATGATATTGATTATTGCAACAGCAGGCAAGATTATTGGCGCATTAGTAGCGAAGCCTTTAACAGATCTATCATGGAAACAGGCATATCTTGTGGGCTGGGGCTTAAACTCAAGAGGCGGCGTTGAGTTAGTTATTGCCGAAGTGGCAAGAATGAACGGCTTAATATCAACAGAAGTTTACAGCGCAATAATCATTGTTGCTATTCTCTCAACTCTTTTGTTTCCGATTGTTTTAAGAAATATTATTGAGAAAGACAGGAAGATATTGTATTGAATGGAAAGAGATTATAACTTTTTATTTCTGAATCTAGCCTTTTAATTACCTTCCTTCTTTTTTTTGTTCTTATTTTCTATTTTAAGAATATTATGTTTTGATAATTCTATTAGATTGTCTTTAGCATTCTTTGAAGTGACAATGCTTTCTCCAAGCTGCTTTTCAATGTCTTTTCGAGTGTTGCCAGCTATTGTTCCTCCTTTAATTGCAATATTTTTACTATCATCAAATGTTTTTGGGTTTTGTTTTTTTGATATTTCTGTTGTTGTAGCTTCTGCGAGCATATTTAAGACAAGCTCAAGATTGGTCATATTATCCCTTAGATTTTCTTTTTTAAGATTTTTGAATTGTTTGTATTCTGAGACTGTTTTTTCAGACCATGCTTTAGTAATCTCATTTGTTAGAATTGCAAAATCAGACTCTTTTTCTATACCAGACCGGTTCCATTCATCTGTTAATTCTTTCCTGACTTCTATGGTTTTGAGCCTTTGATTAATCCATTCTTTGGAATACCCCTTTTGCAAGTAAGTCTTCATTGCCCTATCAAATGCCAGCTCAGGGTCATAAGTTTCATTTATTCTTTCATTTCCTACTTTAGCAAGCCATACCTTGAATGGTTCTGCCTTTTTTGATGGGACAGATTGGATGAGTCTTAGGATTTGCTCTGTATCACCTACATCGGTTAACCGCATCTTGCCATCAGGTGCAATTAATTTCAACTGGTTACAATTTGTAACCGTTTCATTTCCCTCTTCTTTCAAGCGGTGTTTCAGCACTTTCCAATAGTTTCTTGCACCCTGAAAGTCATTATCAGTTAGAACAGCCACCACATCAACAATGGAGAAATACCATTTTTCTTCATCCTGATTCCATTGAACTCTTACTTTTTTGTTCTCGAATAATTTTATTGAATGGTTTTTATCCATTTTCCCTCAACTTCTCAATCAATTGCTCTATAGTTTGTTTTTCATCCATATTATAAGCTAAATATTGCGTTTAATATATAAATTATTTTATTTATAAAACGATTAATTTCTATTCAATATACCATTGATTTCCTCTTTTTCAAAAAAAGAAACAAAACATCAATTATTTAATTTCTCAGCGCAGCCTGCGCCGCAGCTAATCTCGCTATTGGCACTCTGAAAGGAGAGCAGCTGACATAATTCAATCCGTTCCTGTGGCAGAATTCAACTGAAGATGGCTCTCCGCCGTGCTCTCCGCAAATTCCTATTTTCAAATCTTTTTTCTTTTCTCTTCCTTTGCTTACAGCCATTTTAATAAGCTCGCCGATTCCTTCCTGATCAATTGCCTGAAAAGGATCTCTTGGCAGAATATTTTTTGCAAGATATTCTGGTAAAAACTTGGCGATATCATCTCTGCTAAACCCAAAAGTCATCTGCGTTAAATCATTTGTTCCAAAACTGAAAAATTCTGCTTCTTCTGCGATTTTGTCTGCGACCAAACATGCGCGCGGCACTTCAATCATTGTTCCTATTTTATATTCAAGTTTAATTTTGCCTTCTCTAATAATCTCGTCAGCAATTTGTTTAATTTCTTTTTTCAGAAGCTTTAATTCATTAACATCCCCAACTAAAGGAATCATTATTTCAGGAATCACTTTTAAGAATTTGCCATCTTTTTGTTCTTTTGACACTTCTATTGCTGCTTCTATTATTGCTCTTGTCTGCATTTCTGTTATTTCAGGATAAGTTATAATTAATCTGCATCCTCTGTGGCCAAGCATTGGATTTTGCTCATGTAAATCTTCTATTTTTTGCTTTAATTTTATAATATCAATATTCATATCCTTTGCAATTTCTATTATATCCTTTTCTTCTTTAGGCAAGAACTCATGCAGGGGAGGATCAAGCAATCTGATTGTAACAGGCAAACCTTTCATTACCCTGAATATTCCAATAAAATCCTGTTTTTGCATAGGCAAAATTTTAGCCAATGCTTTTTCCCTTTCTTGTTTAGTATTTGAAAGTATCATTTCTCTGACAGCAAGAATTCTTTCGCCTTCAAAAAACATATGCTCTGTCCTGCACAGGCCAATGCCTTCTGCGCCAAACTCTCTCGCTTTTTTCGCATCATGCGGCGTGTCTGCATTTGTTCTCACTCCTAATTTTCTGTATTTATCAGCCCATGACATAAATAGTGCAAATTCACAGCTGATTTCAGGGTCAATTGTTGGAATCATCCCACCAAAAACCTCGCCAGTATTTCCGTCAAGAGTTATCCAATCCATCTCTTTGAATGATTTGTCTGCAATTTTCAGGGTTTTTGCATACTCATCTATTTTTGCATCGCCACAGCCAGCAACACAGCATTTGCCCATGCCTCTTGCAACAACAGCTGCATGTGATGTCATTCCTCCTCTAGACGTCAAAATGCCAATGGCAACATTCATGCCTTCAATATCTTCAGGCGAAGTTTCTGTTCTGCAAAGAATAATTTTCTGGCCTTTTTCACTAAACTTTTTTGCGTCTTCTGCATTAAAAACAATTCTTCCAACTCCAGCGCCAGGCGATGCAGGCAAACCTGTTGCAAGAACTTTTGCTTTTTGTTTGCCTAATGGATCAAGCTGCTTATGCAATAATTGGTCGAGCTGGTTTGGATTAACTCTTAACACAGCATCTTTTTCAGTAATTAATCCTTCTTGGTTCATATCGACTGCAATTTTCACAGATGCTTTTGCAGTTCTTTTTCCATCTCTTGTTTGCAGAATGAATAAACTGCCTTTCTGGATTGTAAATTCAATGTCCTGCATATCCCTAAAATGCTTTTCTAATTTTAATCTTATTTCACACAATTGTTTATATGCATTTGAATCATTCTTTTCAAGCTTTTCGATTGATAAAGGAGTTCTGATGCCAGCGACAACATCTTCTCCTTGTGCATTCATCAAATATTCACCATAAAATTTGTTTTCTCCTGTTGATGGATTTCTTGTAAAGCAAACACCTGTGCCAGAATCATCGCCCATGTTTCCGAATACCATTGATTGAATGTTGACCGCAGTTCCTTTTAGCCCAGTAATATTATTAATGCGTCTGTAAGCTTTTGCTCTGTCATTATTCCATGAGCCAAACACTGCAGCAATCGCAAGTCTTAACTGCTCTTTTGGCTCTTGTGGAAATTCTTTGCATAACTTTTCTTTGACAATATTTTTGTATACTGCAACAAGCTTTTTGAGATCTTCAGCATCTAAACCAGTATCATTTTCTACTCCTTTTGTTTGTTTCGCTTTTTCCAGCGCATTCTCAAAATTGTTGATATCTACTCCCAATACAACATCACTGAACATTTGAATAAATCGCCTGTAACTATCATATGCAAATCTAGAATTATTTGTTTTTTTTGCAATGCCTTCAACAGAAGTGTCATTTAGCCCTAAATTAAGCACAGTGTCCATCATTCCAGGCATTGAGGCTGCTGCGCCACTTCTTACAGATACCAGTAAAGGATCAGAATGATCGCCTAATTTCATATTCATTCTTTTTTCAAGTTTGGCAAGGTGCTCTTCTACTTCTTCCATCATTCCATTCGGTAATTTATGATTCTCTTTCTTTTCTTCTGGAAATTGGTTATGCTCAGAATAATATGCGCATGCCTCTGTTGTTATGGTAAATCCAGGAGGGATGGGTAGGCCAATAAATGTCATTTCAGCAAGATTGGCTCCTTTTCCGCCAAGAAGTGGTTTCATAGACTTATTCCCTTCGTCAAAAGAATAAACAAATTTCATAAGATTCACCTTTTATGTTGATTCTGTGTATTAAATCACTTTTAGTGGTATATTAAGCTTTTCAAACAAATATTTGTTAATTGTATTTATAGCAGACCACAATAATATTATCCTGTTTGTTGTAGTCTGCTAATAGCCAACCAACAAATTAACATCCAATTATTAAGTTGGTTGGCTATATTTACAAATTTTGTGTACATTGTAATGTACATATTATTGTTTTTTGTGTACATTACAATGTACTTATTTATGTATTTTGTGTACATTGTGATGTACATATCTATTAGTTCACTCTTCGTAAAAAATAAGGTATGAGAAATAACTCACTCTAATTTCATCTCTTCGCCACAAAATCCCATAACATCTCAAAATGTTTTTTGTAAGAATCAGCTAACTGTTTGTTCTCTATCACAATTGCCATTACATTATCAGTTGCAAGAAGAATAACAACAAGATTGCCTATTATATCTATCATTGTTGGGTTTTGAAATTCATTTGGCAGAAATTTTACTTCCCATGTTTCGTCTCCGATTTTTGTTCCTTTCATATTCTCATAATAAAGAGCTTTAACTTTTATTCCTAATTTTTTTCTTTCAGCATCCCATATAGTATGTCTATGTTTTAGAAATTTCCTGTTGAATCCAGAGCCGCCCATTGCATAAAGAGTTTTATCACTTTGCTCCAGCATCATTCTGTATGCATTCATTACACCATCAGGGCCTTTAAAATAAAACACATCCTGTTTTTCTTTTTTCAGTGTAAAATCCAGCATTAGCTCAGGCAATCCCTGTTTGACCTGCTCTTCTTTTGATTCAATTAATTTCATCAGTTGTGTCGGCTCAACAGGGTCATAATACCTTTTGCCTTTTGTCATTATTGAACTTACTAATCCTTTTTCCTTTAACCGATCAAGAATATCATATACATTAACCCTGTGAATATCAACCTTTTTAGTGATGTCATTCACGCTTGCAGAGCCTAATTTTAACAGCGCTAGATATACTTTTGCCTCGTTTAATGTTAGTCCCGCTGCCATTAATGATTCTTCTTTCATAATATCCTTTCTCTTATATACTAAATTAAACCTTAACTATATAAATCTTTTCTTTTGTAGTTATGTACATTACTACACTTATTTATATACCTCTAACTACTATATAGTTAGTAAGGTATAACAATGGCAAAGATTTTGATATATGAAGATAATGAAAGCGATTTAATAGAGCGTTATGCTAGTTTAACAGGTAATCATAATGTTCACGTAAGACACACGCCAAGTGGTGGATTTGGAGATGGCTGGTATCATGAAAGGTTCAGAAAATATGGCTTCAATCCAGATAACTTTCAAGATGGCTATGGTAACCCAAGTGAAGAATCAGCTGATGTTTATTTTTTAGATGGGTTAAACGGCATATGTTTTTATTTTTTGAGAGATTTGCCAAGAGACAGAGCTTTTGTTAACTCTGATTCAACATCAATAACTAAGCAAGCTAAGGAGCAAGGGTTCAATGTTGTTGAAGAAGAGACTGTTGATGAAATTGTTGATAGAATTACTAAGGGTATAGTACAATAATTAATGTTTACTCTACAAATAAGAAAAGGGATTAGGAAAAGAAATGAGGTTAAAACCATGGAAACTGCTTCAAGGGATTTAATGTTCGAAACAGATAGGCAAACAAAGAGCAGTAAAGACTCTCTTTTGCTCAAGATTGCACCTTGGGTAATTGTGGGTGTTATTTTATTTATTTTAATCAATAGTTAAATTTAATGTTCATGGGGGAAT
>JAGVYH010000060.1 GCA_018303325.1 Candidatus Woesearchaeota archaeon | reverse complement strand
ATGCCACAAACGCATTGGGAGCTGTTATCAGTTTTGTGAATAGTTATCTGTTTTGTGGGCAGTTATCTGTTTTGTGAGCAGTTATCAGTTATTTGGCATGCTCCAACTCGTTCACTAAGAAGATGTTTTGAAGTTTATATTTATATCATTGCTCAATCTAAAAAAAGATTGTAAAAACTAAAAAGAGTATAAAATCAAAAACTCATCATGACTTGTTGGACATGCCACAAACGCATTGTGAGCAGTTATCAGTTTTGTGAATAGATATCTGTTTTGTGGGCAGTTATGTGTTTTGAGAGCAGTTATCTGTTATTTGGCATGCTCCAACCCGTTCACTATGAAGAGGAAATGTAAAAAAGGATAAAAAATGCGAGAATTAAATTCTTGGTATACTCAGCTAAAATAGTCAGAATCAAGTAATTTCAATGATGTACCAAATTAACAATAAGGCGATTTTTATCTGGCACAGAAACATATACTTCCTCTCCTCCCTTTAGGTTTAGGCTTCTTGCAACATCTCTATTGATATACATGCCCAATCGATCATGTGACAGTTTTATTATTTTCTGTTTTATCTTCAAAGGCGCTTCTCTAGCTCTAATTTCACTAATGGCTTTCTCCATTGATTTACCTTCAAAATCAAAATATCCACACCCACCGCATTGATAACTAGTCACAGAACTATCTGCATCTTGAATTTTTACCTTAATTTCCTTTAATTGAGCACTGCACTTTGGACATTTCATTTGAATCACCTTACTTTCTTTTAACATTTATAACATACAAAATATTTTCTTTCAATTCACATAAAATATAAAACTTATCATCTTCAATCTCAATCTTATCTCCTTTTTTACGTTTATTTTTTATTGTGTAGATTAAACGTACTATATCACTCCAAGCTAAAGTTCCTTTATGATATTGCTCAAAATGATTGCTTCTTCTGATTTCTTCCCAATACATGAAATATCATCTCGTTTATTTGACTATAGTATAATAGTCATAACTACTATATAAAACTTTCGAAAAAGTGGAGAGAAAAAGACAAAACACAATGGAAATTGAAATATACGGATTACAATCCGAATCTTTAAGTTTTGATTTTAAGCTTCAACATACGGATTATAATCCGAATGTTGAACTAATGGAATTATTTAATATAATTAAGCGACTTCAGAAAGGTAAAGTATTACGATTATTTAATAAGAAATCAACAGCAACAGAATCTTCACTCCCCAAACTTTTCCACACCATAAACTTCAAAAATAATGCTTTCTATACTTTTCTTCCATTCAAAAGGCGGCAGACCTGCTTTCATACAAAGATGGCTCAAGAATTCTTCTGGCTCTGGCAAATCTCCCCAAACTTGGGGCAGGAATGTGGATTGGTGAAATCCTTTTTTGAGTATTACGCCTGGTTTTGTCTTGGTAAGTTTTTCAATTAAATCTTTTTCATCTTTGTAATTTAATTGTTTAGGTATGTCCAAAACAGAAATTTCTATATGCACATCCTCAAGCTCCCGCTTTACCATTGGAGGAAATCTTGGATCCTGAAATGCTGCATTGACTGCATTTTCAATAACATCTTTATATAATTGTTGGATAGGCAAAAGATGACCAATGCACCCCCTCAAAGCAGTATGCACTGTAAGTGTTACAAAACAGCCTTTCATCTCTTTGAGCTTTTTAAAACCATCTTCGCCAGTTTCTTTTTTTATCTCTTTATCGTCTAGTTTTAGTATACTGCCTGAATCCAAATAATATTCAATACTTCTTCTTGCCAGTTTCAGCAAATATTGTTTTTCTTTTTTAGTTAAGGACATAAATAATTCACCAATACATAATTATTTATAACTCCATATCTCAAAACACGCCTGCAATCTTTGTCTTACATTTAGGGCAAGTGTCTTTAGATTTGCTCTTAGCTGATTCTTTTACTAACTTATTCTCCATAATTGCAAAACCATGCCTCTTTATTAATAGTTCATTGCATTTAGGACAATATGTATTTTCTTTTGAGTCCAATAAAAGATTGCCAACATACACATAATTCAAGCCTGCTTTTTTTCCGATGTCATACGCTTTTAACAATGTTTTTTCTGGTGTCGGTATAACTTCTAACATTTGGTACATCGGAAAAAACCTGCTGACATGCCAAGGTATGTTTTTGTCAATACTAGCGATGAACTCAGCGATTTTTGTTAATTCTTTCTCGCTGTCATTTTTTCCTGGAATTATTAATGTTGTTATTTCTATCCAAAAACCCAAGTCATGCGCTCTTTTTATTGTCTCAAGCACAGGCGCTAGTTTTGCGCCGCAAACCTCTTTGTAAAATTCTTCAGAAAAACTTTTAAGGTCAATATTCATTGCATCAATGTAAGGCTTCATTAATTCCAATGCTTCTTTTGTTTCATAGCCATTTGAAACATAGATATTTTTGATGATATCCATAGCATCGCCATTTGCAGTATTTGTTTTAGCATCTGTAAGTTTTGTTTCATGTGCAAGCTTTGCTGTGTCAAAGGCATACTCAATAAATATCGCAGGCTCATTATAAGTATAGGCAATAGAAGGGCAATTATTTTTTACAGCCATATTTACAATCTCTTCAGGGCTCATTTCTTCACCAAAAATACCATCTCTGCCATTTCTGGCAGCTTCTCTAGGCGCCTGTGATATTTCCCAATTCTGGCAGAAAGAGCACCTGAAATTGCAGCCAACTGTTCCAAAACTAAGGATTTTTGTATTAGGCATAAAATGGAACAATGGCTTTTTTTCTATTGGATCAATATTAAACGCCGCTGTTTTTCCGTAAACAAGTGAATAAAGTTTGCCATCTATGTTTTTCCTTACGCCGCAGATTCCCACTTTGCCGTCTGCAATAGTACATCTGTGGCTGCAGGCATTGCATTTAACAATCTTGTTCTTTTGTTTGTCGTATAGGTAGCATTCTTTCATTTTGGTTAGAGATTTATTTTTTTTACATTATTTTTGGCTAATGAATATTCTTTGTTAACAGATTAACTGAATATTTATAAGTTAGGTAGATTTGTTAATTCATTAACATAATGCTTTAGTTGACTATTGTTTAAATTATGTAACATCTTAACTCAAAAACAATAACAAAGTATTTAAATTTTATTCAACATATACACTAAAATGGCACATATACAAAAACTTACCATTCGAAAACCAGCAGTAGCAGGCATGTTTTACCCATCACAAAAAAAAGAGATAGAAAAAATGCTCAATGGGTTCTTTAAATCTGTTAATGCAGATGAAAAATTCAGCAGATTAAAGGCTAACTTAAAACTCAAAAATATTCACGGCATCATTGTTCCGCATGCCGGCTGGATTTACAGCGGCGGTGTTGCTGCACATGCGTATGAGCTCGTTAGAAAAGCAAACATTAAAAGAGTCATTCTGCTTGGCCCAAATCATACTGTTTATATTGACAGGGCAGTTCTTGACGAGAACGAATTTTGGGAAACACCAATGGGGAAAGTAAAGCTGCTGAAAGAAAAAACACAGGGACTCTTAAAAGAAAAATATTTGTTTATCCAAACCTCTGGACCGCATGAAAGAGAGCATGATTTAGAAGTGCAAGTTCCGTTTTTACAGTATTTGTTTAAGGAGTTTGACATATTGTCCATTATCATCGGCGACATGAGTATGAAAGAATTGGAAAGAGTTGCTGATTGCCTGTTGGAAAATTATAACGGCGAGGAAACATTATTTGTTATTTCAACTGACCTTTCGCATTATCAGCCGCAGGAAACTGCAGAAAAGCTTGACAGGAATACAATAAAGATAATAGAAACTATCGACGTGGAAAAAGCCGATAAGATGGATGCGTGCGGCAGAAATCCGCTGATTATTGCGATGTTCTTATGCAAAAAACTCGGCGTGACTCCAGTTACATTAAAATATGCGACATCTGGCGATGTGTCTGGGGATTACAGCGGCGTTGTTGGGTATGTGAGTATGGTGTTTTGAGATGTAGTTTACCGTGAAACCTGACAAATAAACTCAAACAAAGATGCCTTAATCCTATTGAATCTTTTCTATTTCTTCTAAAATTTCCTTCATTCGCCTATTAGATTTGATAAAGAATATAAGGCCAAAAATAAAAATAGTAATAGTAATTAAGAATCCAAAATAGATTATATTATTATCCTTAACCCACATAAATGTCCCAATAAATCCTAAGAGCCCTGTTGTTAGTAATATCAAAAAAGCATTTGTTTTTTGTGCTTCGCCATGATATTCTAAATCTAATCTATTCTTTAGTAAATGTTGTTTATCCATAAACGCACCTTATTTACTCACAATTAAAGCAATACCTATACCTGCCAATATTATACCTATGACTAATTGTATTAGGTTTCCACCTGAAGTTCCGGCGATAATCATTCCAAATGCTGTTGAGATAACACCGCCTGCAATTCTTAAAAACTCTTTCCAATCGAATTCACTTGCCATTTAATCACCTTCTTTTTTTGTTTAACCGTTATAAAAATTACTTACTTAACATTTATAATTAGTACACTAACTTATTTATTCTTATTATTGTTTAAATAATTTTTCTTTTGATTTTTACATAACAACTGAATTTGGCAATTTTTCCTTTAACTAACAAAACTTTAAAAATTCATGAGACGGGTGGCTGTGCCTTGGAACGAACAAAAACAAAATTATTTTTTTATTTGTTCTCTTATCCTTTGATATATCTGCTCTCCTAATAATCCGCAATGCTTTTTCTGCTCTTCAATTGTGCCAGATGGAACATAACCCTCTATACCAAGAGATGTAAAACTTTTTATTCCTAATCTCTTCCCATCACAATGCCTATCTACTAAAGCAGAACTAACCAAACTAGCTAAACCTGTTTTTGGGTTGTGTGCTTCAACCACAAAAATATGATCACAACAATGTCTCCTGATTGTTTCAGCATCAAATGGCTTAAAGTAAGCAACATTGACAACCTGCGGAGAAATATTTTCTTGGAGCAGCATCTCTGCTGCAATCAATGATTCCCAAACTTCCTGTCCTGTTGTGATTATTTGCACATGCGGCATATTGTCTTCACTTGAATGATGATAACGAAGTATATCTGCTATTTCATACATTGGAACTTCTCTGCGTCCTGCATAAATTGTCGGAACATTTGGCCTTCCCAGTCTTATATAAAACATCTCGCCCTCTTTGACGCAGTCTTTAATTATCTGTTTTGCTTGGACAATATCAGCAGGGTTGGCTATTGCGCCGATGTTATGCAATCCTAACCATGCGCCAAGATTCTCTGTCATCAAATGGCTTGGCCCGTCTTCGCCGATGAATTCAGCGTGTGTAAAAACAAATCCTACATTAAGCCCGCCATAATCTGCCATTCTAATCGCAGAAAAAGGAATGTATGTAAAGCCGTCAAATGTCGAGACAATCGGCTTAAATCCTGACGCTGACAAGCCCATTGCTTCCAATGTTGCTTCCATTTCTTTTATTCCGACGTCAAAAAATCTTTGTGGATGTGCTTTTGCAAATTTATCCATAACAACTGATTTGCCAATGTCTGGAATAAGAACAACCAATTTATCGTCTTCATTTCCTAACTCTGCAAATAATTCATTGGCTTTTCTCGTCGGAGCTTCTGTTAATCCTAAACCTTTTTCTTTTAAAGATGATATTGCCTTTGCTCTTTTGTCGTCTGTAACAACAATTGAGGACGATGTATGGTGTGGAGGTTGAGGCTTTTGAGCTAGTGAAGATGTCCTGAATGTTTTCGCTTCCAAGCCCAGCTCTTTCATTGAGGCTGCATATTGCTCGTCTGTTAATGGATTGCCGTGCCATCCGCTTTGCTCATTCTCCATGAAAGATACTCCTTCACCTTTTGTTGACCTTACAATAATTGCAACTGGACCATGATATGCTTCTGCTGATTTGTAAGATTCTGTTAAACTGTCAAGTGTATTATCTGCGCCGATAACATGAATTCCAAAACCCCGCATTGCCTTTTCTTTGGCGTCGAAATCATTAACAAGAGACCCAGAAAGATTTTTCTCATTATTGTTAATGACATAACAAACATTCAGATTGCTGTTGACAGCTGCTTCTACTGCTTCCCACACAGCGCCTTCATCAGTTTCACCGTCGCCGCAGAAACAATAAACCTTTTTTTCTATGCTGTTGGATACACCGTTAGTTCCTGCGATTATTCTTCCTGCCCTTGCCATGCCGTTTGCAACGCCTGGGCCCTGTCCAAGAAGACCAGATGGAACTAGCTGGACTCTTTTGTCTGCATGTCCTGACAATCCAACCCAAAGAGCATCGTCATGATCACAAGCGCCAGCTTCAATTAGTTTAACTCTTCTATTATCCGAAGTGCTACCTTTAATTTGTTTAATTCTTCTAAAATCTTCCATTTCCTCGTCAGAAATGTCGCCGAATCTATGGCCGATTGCATACAATGCAGGAACACAATGTCCTTCTGAAAGATGCATCTGCCTTCCTTCTTGATGAACATTTCTGTAATACATGAATAAAGCCCTTATTAATGACAAGCTCCCCCCACAGTGTCCAGAACCTGCGTCGTGAACTAATGTGAGAACATCGCCCTTGAGCTCTTTGATTACCTGTTCTAACCCGTCTTGAGAAATAGCTTTTATTTCATCTGTTCTTATGCTTAATCTGTTATTTGATCCTTTTTTTGTATACGACATGTTAATACCTCCTTGAAACCTTTTTTTATATTTTTATTAAATGAAAAATTATATATTTGAAGTTTGGTTTGCATTTAAATAGATTTTTGTGATAGAAAGAATAGATATTGAAATTTGTTAAATGAACCACCCAGCACTAAAGTGCTGGGTATCCTGTAAGCAATTTCTGAAATTTTGCAGTTCTATTTGTACCCGCAATATAATTTTGAATTGCTTC
>JAGVYH010000059.1 GCA_018303325.1 Candidatus Woesearchaeota archaeon | reverse complement strand
GAGAATATACCTATAAAACAACATCAGAAGGAAAAGGTATGCTTGATACATTTGGATTGCAGGCAGTTGCAGGATTAAATGTATATCAAAAAGACGACGACAGCTTTGGCATTGATGTATTGCTTAAAGGCGGCGCAGTTGCTGTGCTAACAGAAACCAAAGCCATGGATCTTGTCCAAGCAGTGCAAGCTCCTTATAACACAGTATTATCGCAAAAATCAGCGCCAACAAGCACAAACAACGAAGCAAGGTTGTATCCTGATTTTGGTGGGGAATTAAGATTTAACTTGAGTGATAATTATTTCCTAGGTGTTGGCGGCGGAGTAACTGGTGTTAGTGACCCTCAAGCAAATGTTAACGCTAATGCAGGATTTAGATTTTAATAGTTGGATAAAATCCTTTTTTGGTTTTTCCTTTTAGTATATTATGGAACAAGAGTAAAATTGAGAATAACAATAAAAATATACTCTCAAATATACTAAATGGAATTAGTTTTCGAACAAACTAATTCCATTTGTATATACAAAAGTCCTTGTTTTTTGTTCGGAAGCTAAGGACTTTTAGTATAACTGAATAATCATTAAATAATTTCCTATTCATCAGAATAATTGCAGATTAAATGAAAAATTTCCTATTAGGTTGTATTTAATCTGCAAGATTATAAATTTAACCTAATAAGAAAAATTCAGTTAAATTTACAATATTTCAAACAAACTCAAAACAGTAAAAGAAAAAAACAGCGAGGTACTCAAAATGAAGAAACTATTTTTTATATTTGCAGCAGTGCTATTGCTATTTTCAGGAATAGCCAACGCAGAAGTAATATGGAATGATAATTTAATGTGGTGGAACACAGACAGTTTTGTCTGGCTCCAGAATAATGCAGCAGCAGGAAAAACAGCTACTATTGATAATGGTCAGTCAATCAGCTTTAATTCCGGCAGTTTTGCCTCGCAGATTGGCGAAAAGATTCATGCAAAAGCTGAATTAGTTGACAAAAGCGGTAAAATAACATCTGTCACAAGCAAAGATTTTACTATAACTAACGGCGGTTATACTCCTTATTTTACAGGAACAGTTTCAAAAACACAATACAAAAAAGTTGGAACTTATTCTTTAAGAATTACTTTAACTATTCAAGGAGAAGATTATTTAGCAGATTATATCACATTAAATGTTCAAGAGCCCCTGCCATCAACAAATCACAATCCAGTAGCTCAGTTTACATTTACACCAGTTAATCCAACAGTTAATCATGATGTAGTATTCACCAGCACTAGTTCAGATGTTGATGGAGATACATTAACTTATTCATGGGATTTCACAGATGGCTCAAAAAGCACATCGCAAAATCCAACCCACACTTTCACTAAAGATGGTTCATATGCAGTTTCTTTGACAGTTACAGATGAATTAGGATTAACAGACACAGTAACTCATACAGTTAATGTTGAAAAAGTAAATGTTCCAAATACCTGTCCAGCAAATGTTGATTTTACATTTTCACCAAACACACCTATTGTTGGAGAAGTTGTTACTTTTACAGCAACTGCAACTGATGCAGAAAATGATGTATTAACATATTCATGGAATCTTGACAGTGATGCTGCACCAGAAACAACTGGAAAAACAGTAAGCGCACAATTCTCAGAATCTAAAACTTACACAGTAGCTTTGACTGTAAGTGACGGCAATTGTAACAAAATTGTTTCAAAAAGCATAATTGTTAGCAAAAGCGAGCTAGAAGTAGTATCAATTAGCTGTTTTAATCCTGTTGTTGTTGACCACCCGCAAACCTGTTCTGTTGAAGTAAAAGCAAACAGTTTGCCAGTTTCATTCGCAACAGCTAAACTATATTATATTAATGGTCAGTACCTTGGCTCATGTCAAACCTCTTTGGCAGGAAAGTGCCAGGTAAAGTTTACTGAATCATCAGTTGGCATGAAAAAAGTTACTGCAACCTCAGAAAAACAAAATTATTTACCTGACTTTTCTAAGAGCGTAGTTTCCACTTATGTTGTTCTTGACGAGAAATATGACATACTTAACTTAGAAACTTATGCTTCATTTTCAGATATGGCAGCTAACAATCCAGATCATACCTTTTACAGAGGAGAACCAATATATATTAAATTCCAAGTAGAAGATATGAACACAAATGCTTGGGTAACAGATCCTAATGTTATAACAGAAGCATGGTTAGTTAGCTCAGCAGGCGGCAAAGCATCTTTAACAAAGTTACAAGCTCCAGCAAACTGGTATTATTATAAGCTAGACCTTATTCCATTGAACCACGAGTTTTTTGGAGAAAGCCAGGCATTTGCATTTGCATTCAACTTTGTTGATCAAACAGGCGGGGAAGAATATGTTGACTTAACTATTTTAAACAATCCGCCACAAATATTTGGAATGCCTACTTTAATTAAAGTGCCACCAACAACCTTACTTAACCTTGAACCATTTGAATCTGATAAAGAAGACAATTTAGCAGTCGGAGCAGATGGTATGAGTTGGGAAATTTTGGGTGTAACAGGCACATTCATATTCAGCCAATTGCAGGAGCATCTGGACATGAGCAAGTAACATTAAGGCTTCATGATTTAGACACATTAAATGGATTAGACATGAATTATGCTGAGCAGTTAGTTACTGTTTCAGTAAATGAAGATTCCTTATTTGAAACAGCTATTATTGCTAGCCCATTAACAGGCGATGCACCATTAACAGTTGCATTTACAACTCACACAGAAGGTGGAGTTGCGCCATTTACATATGAATGGAATTTAGGGGATAACAGCGGTGTTGTTACAGATAAGAGTACTGTACATACATATCAGTTCCCTGGTGTATATTTAGTTAGCCTAAAAATTACAGATCTCTTAGGCAATATTGCCGAGGACACAGCAGTTATAACTGTAATTTCACCAACACTAACAACTGACATTTTAATAAATGGTGTAAGTCAGGATTCAGTTTCAGGCAATGCGCCATTAAATGTTGGATTCAGCTCACTTGTAAACGGTGCAATAGGTACTGTAACTTATCAATGGACAGTTGCTAATAGTGTCCAGACAGTTTACACTTCACCTGCGTCAACAGCTTTGTCATCTTTAAATTATATTTTCGGCGCTGCAGGAACATATACAGTAACATTGCAAGTAACAGATTCAACTGGAAAATCAGCAAATGATTTTGTTACAGTCAATGTTGATCCATCTTCAACTGTATTTTCAGTAAACATTGTTGCAACCACAACAGGTGGCGGAGCGCCATTGACTGTTGGTTTTGTTGCAGATGTAAGCGGTGCAGCAGGACAAGTAACATATGACTGGTCAATTATGGGTCCAAGCGGACAATCAATTTTCCCAGCTGATCAAGGCGAAGAAATGGTTTCAAAACTGCCAGGATTCACATATACATTCACAGAACTTGGCAATTATATTGTAAGTATTGTAGTTACAGACGAGTTTGGCAATATGGTAAGTGACCATTTAGTTATCCACGTCGATACAGAACAAGGTGTTTCTGTTGCAATAAAAGCAGTTCCTCAATCAGGTCATGCACCTTTGGAAGTAGAGTTTACTGCTGAAGTGCTTTCAGGCAATGCACCTTTTACCTATTCATGGGATTTGGACGACGGAGCAGCTTCAGATAAATCATCTTTTAAACATATTTTCGAGAAAGAAGGTGTTTACGAAGTAACTTTAACAGTAACAGATGGTGACGGCGACAGTGGAATAGCAACAGTAACAATAAATGTCAAAGACACAAAGACACCAGTGACCTCAAGAAAAGTAGTTGAATGGACCAATTTGAAATTACTTGGAGGAGAGACATACACACCTGGCGATATGATAGAGCTTTTAGTCAATTTCAAGAACCAGGCAAACTGGGATTTAGAGAATGTAAAGATTACATCTATTATTCCAGAATTGGGTGTAAAGAAAAGCGCAGGTCCGTTTGATTTGGATCAAGGCGATGAGACAACAAAAATATTATACCTTCAGCTGCCATACGACGCTCCTCAGGGCGAGTATGACATAAGGGTTGTAATAAATAATGACGGCGACGACAAAATACACAGAATCAAGCACAGAAAAATAACAATCGAATAAATAAACAACAATTAAATGTGTTGTAAACAAAAACCCTTTTTAAAACATTTTTTTGTTTTAAGTTTTTTAGGTGTTGTTTGCCTCATTTGTTTATATTTATTTGTTAATTGTTTGTTATGTTTTTTGTTATGTTTATTTGTTTCAAAAAAAGAGTTGATTAAGCGGAAATTACCGAAAGATTTAAATATCACTAGGTATTTCTCCACTTAATAATAGTCATTTATAATTTTCACTTAACTGAAGTGTTGTTATAAAAATTTAGAAAAAACAGAGACAGAATTAGGATAATAAAAAATTGTATGGGGGTAAATTAAAATGGATTTTAAGAAAATGTTTAGTGCTTTGTTTGTGATTTTGGTTACCTTAGTAACTATCGCAGGCGCAAGCGCAAAGGAAGTAGCTCCAGGACAATTGCCTGTGAGTGTTGAAATTAAGTTTGACGGCGATTTATTGGATGCAAGCAATGTCGTAAACGACATAAATAAAAATGCAGACTACAAAGTTGAAGTAAAAGTAGTTGCTATACATGATCCAGAGGAGTCAGACTTAACAAAATTAACCCTATTAAAAGATTTATCTGTTGAAGCAGAAATCAATGGTTATGACCACAATGGACAAGTATACGCAATTGATTTCGAAACAATTGGCGATCTTGCAGAAGACCATTCAGAAAAAGTAACCCTTAACCTAAACTTACCATACAAATTAGACGAGGGCGAATACAGCTTAACAGTTAGAGTTTCTGACAAATTAAATGATTACACAAAGAAATACATCTTATACATTGAGCCACAAGAGAACAGCATGATAATTAAAGATGTTGTATTCTCACCATCTAACACTGTTTTAGCAGGAAAGAGTTTACTAGCAACAGTTTACATGAAAAACATTGGAAACAATGATGAATCTGATGGCTTAAAAGTAAACATAAATCTTCCAGCTTTGGGCGTATCAGCTACTGACTATGTTGATAGCTTAGACGAGAATGAAGCAACAAGTTCAGAAGAACTTTGGATAGTTGTTCCAAAATGCACTCCACAAGGAGAATATGATGCTGTTGTTTCAGTTGGCTTCAAAGACGGAGACAAAGAAGTTTCCTCAACCCAAACAATCACTGTTTTAAGCGATGTTAATGACAAATCATGCCAGGGAACTGCTCAAACACAAAAGACAATCATAGCAGTTGCATCTGAGCCACAGGATGTTGTACAAGGAGAAGGTGTTGCAATCTTCCCATTGACAATGACAAACGCAGGCACAGAAAGCAAGACATATGTTGTTGAAGTTGACGGTTACCAAGATTGGGCAAAGGTCAGCATGAGTCCATCTAGTGTAGTTGTTGTTCAGCCAAGCGAAGCAAAAGCAGTTTATGCTTATGTTAGCGCATTGGACACAGCTGCTTTAGGAGAGCACATGTTCTCATTAACTGTTAAATCAAACAGCGAGACATTAAAGCAAATCCCATTAAAAGCAAATGTAGTTGCAGGTCAAACAACCACTCAGCCAGCATCCACTTCAGGCAAGTGGGACGGCGTCAAGAAAGGACTTGAAGTTGGTTTAATTGTCTTGATAGTTTTGCTTGTTATCTTGGGTTTGATAATCGGATTTAACAAGTTAAAAGGCAGTGATGAAGACGACTTAGACGAAGAAGACAAGAACTATTACTAAGTAAGTTTTTGTTTTTATTTATTTTTTATTTTATTTAATATTATTCAATACTTACTTTTTAATTTTGATTTGTATTTTTAATTTTTGGTTGAATGTGGTTTAAGATGCCGCAGAAACCAGATGTTTATTGGGGTGTGTTAAGTGAAAAAAGAAGGAGTAAAGAGTGTGTTAACTAAATTAATTATTTCTTTAATACTTTTAACTATAATATTCATCTCAGTTTCTTCAATAAGTCTTTCAGATACTTACGTTTCAGATCAACCTTTAACCTCTAATAATGAAACAGTTGTATTTATCTCATCTGAAAATGCAGACAAAGTAGAATATGTTGTTTATACTGATAATAATGATGGAAACGAAGGAGATGCCTCTTCAGCATCTAATATTTATGCAACATTTGCCAAGACAGGCACAAAAGAATCACAAGAATCAGTTGATGTAGTTGATATTGCTCCTATTTATGGCAAGGCAATTGAGAATTTTAATGCATACAGCCATAAAAAGAATATTGATATTTGCACTTGTGGGCGTTTTACAGACACATTAAAGGTAACTAATACTGGCTCGACAACAACCCATTATATTATAAAAAAAGGCGGTAGTGCTGCTAAATTTGTTTCTTATCTTCCAACAGAATTACTGCTAAACCCAAGCGAGACTCAAAGCATAAACATGGTTGGCAATGTTCCTTGTTTAGGTGCAGCTGGCAGTTATACTTTACAAACCTATTTTGAGACATTGGCAGGCAGCTCAAAAATACTCACACAGCAATTAAACATAATAGAATGCGATTCATTTAAAGCATATCCTGCTTATCCGAGCTATAAAAATGCGCCGTGCACACCCACTTCTTACAATATTAATATACAAAATCTGAAAAACATCCCAGACACATTTAAATTAAGCTTTGACAATAACGTCGGTAAAGCATATTATTTCAACAAAGCAGATAATATCAACAAAGCATATTATAAATTCACAGAATCATTTGTGCTTCTTGCACCCAAAGAACAAAAAACAACCTCTTTAATAATAAACCTGCCATGCGAATTTTCTGAAACATATAAGTTTAATGTTAAAGTCTCGTCTACAATAACAAGAAAAGAACAGACATTTCCATTATACCTTACAATAGACAAGAATGGATATTCTTTTGGTCTTGATCTTGGCTATCCTGTTAAAATAGAAAATTATACAAAAAAAGTTTCTTTTGCAGTTAAACCAAACAATTTCTTTAGTTTTTGCAGCAGTGATGTTCAGCTTATCCCTGTCAGATTAACTAATCTTGCTGATTTTTCAAACACATACAAAATTTCATTAATCAGCAAAAGCGACGACGATGTTTTTAAGACACCGGTAAGTGTGGCACTTTTACCAAAACAATCTGCATTGTTAAATAACTATTATTATGCTGCAGAAGAAGAGCTGGGCAATCATACTTATGCACTGCAGGTTATATCTGAAAAAGGAAAGTTGATAGGAAAACTGCCAATTACTGTTGAGGTCAAGGACTGCGCTAAAGTTGATAATGTTGGTTTAGAACAACCAGAACCAAAAAAATATACTGCATTAATCTTATTGCTCTTTGTCTTTATCCTCATAATTATCCTTCTCTTGCTATTTTTCATATTCCTATTAAAACCAAAAAAAACCTTATTTGACGAGTTAGATCAGCATCTTAAAGAAAAAGAATCCCCAGAAGACAAAGCTGGCGAGGAATCTGACGAGGAAAAAATAAAACTTGCTGTTGAAAAAGTAAAGGCTGACCTAAAAAAGGAATCGGAAAAAGAAACCAAACTAACATCAGAAAAAGAAGATAAAGAAGAGATTATTGACACATTCCAAGACGAAGAATCTTCTTCATGGTGGAAGCCATTATTGGTATTCTTGATATTTATTATTGGTTTATTAATTCTCTATTTTATATGGCCTTATCTTATTGGTCAAAGTGATAATAATGCTTTAAATCAAACTTCAGATCTTACTTCAAATCTTACTATAAATGAAACATTAAAAGAAGTGTCAGCATCATCATCAACTGAAAAACCACAAAAAGAATTGTCAGAAGAATCAGTTGCATCAGTAACGGATAAGACGCTGAAAGATAAATTAGATAAACCATTCATTGAAGCTGAAAAATCATCTACTGACGCTGAAAATCTAACTGAAATGGAAGTCGCAGGAATATCTAATGATTCATGGTGGTCTAAATTTTTGAGCTGGTTCAATTGGTTAACCCCAAACCAATTATCTGATGTTACAATTCTGAATGAGACTGTTCAAACCAAAAATGAAACTGAAATTTCTTCATTAGTGTCATTAGATCAATCTAATCTCCCCCAGGAATCTAAAGAATCTAAACCAACTCAAGAGCTCCAGCCAGTTGTTTTTGATTCCAAGGCATTTATAACACAGAAAGAGATAGACTTTACTTATCGTTATTGGGACGAAGATACTGCTTTAACAATAGACATAAGCAAATATTTTGTGGATATTGATAATGATGAACTTACATTTACTAATTCAAAAGCTCCTTATATTGATGTAGAATACAACGGCACAACAGCATATTTGATACCTCATCGAGATTGGTTTGGCGAGAGCAGCATTGTTTTCACAGCAAGCGATGGCAAAGGTGGCACAGCCTCAACACCAGAAATAGTGCTTGTTGTAAGGCAAGCGCCAGAATGGTTTAAATGGCTGAAGCATTATGCTTGGTATGTTGGTGTTGGCGCAGGTTTAGTAATCCTTTTAATAATAATCTTAATTTCTTATGGTGTACATACAAAAAGAAAGCCAAAGAAGATATTGTTGAAGAGGAAGTGAATAATCAATAGTTAAAGTTTAATTAGAAAAGATTTAAATATCCTCTCTTTCTTCTTTAAGTAAAAACAGGAATATATAGATACAGACATTAATAATTATACATTGGTAACCGCATCTATATACGTGGACTTTAACTAAATAGATATCAATATTAAGTCCATTACTATGATTTGACCTAGCGATCTTTTGCGCAAGACAAAACCACTTTAACATCTTTCCATTTCGTTTAACATTAAAAATTACGGGGACGTAGTATAAGCCAATTTGCTGAAAAGCAATGTGGGTACATCCTGGCTAGAATAGTCGGCTCCAGACCGTCGGATGAGGGTTCAAATCCCTCCGTCCCCATATTTAATATTAGTTTATGTTTGAATTCCACTATTGTGAAAGTGGAGCTGAGCGAAGCGAATGCTCCACCGATGATATTTTCCGAGGTTTTTTTCTTACAAAAAAGCTCGTGGTAATCCCTCCGTCCCCATTTTTAGTAATTTTATAATGTTAATAATACTTATTATCTTCTGTTGGTTTAGCTAATTTTTGTTCATCGACCTCTTTTCTTGCTCTCAATTCAGTTTACCGCTCTCAATCCGTTTTTGGGACGCAGTCCCCCGTTACATGAAAAATTAAAATGGGTGCTGGGTGCTAGTGGCTAAGTGCTAGCGGCGATAATTCATCGTAACTAGCACCCAGCACCTAGAACCCAGCACCCACTTAAAACCTAGCACCTAGTTTTCATAGTGAACGTGTCCAATCAGGTAGGAAATAAAGAAATAAATAATAGTAAGACTGATGGCTGCGCTTAGGAACTGAACAAAAACAAGATTTTTATATCTAACCCCTTTTCTTTCATATTCAATGGGGTCGTAGTGTAACTCGGCGAGCTTTTTGGCAAGCAAAAACCTCGGAAAATACCATCTGTGGTATTTCACTCCGTTCAATACCACTTTCAACTATA
>JAGVYH010000001.1 GCA_018303325.1 Candidatus Woesearchaeota archaeon | reverse complement strand
TTTTGTAAAGTTTTATAATGAAGAAAGAATACATCAAGGAATAAATTATCAAAAACCTATAGATAGATACAAGTGTGCCATTAATGCGTCTTAGCACAAAAAATTCGATACTAGTAGATAACAAAATTTATATAGTTCCATATTTTAAGATAAACAGAAGTAAAATAATGTAAGTTAATAATTTGATTAACAGATATAACCTAACTAATAATGGGGTGAAAATATGTCATGCTGCTGTTGTAAACCAAAAAAAGCAACAAAAATAAAAGCTAAGAAGAAGAAATAATTTTTTAATATTTTTTAATCTTTTTTATTAATTCTCTTGCTAACTTTAACATAGTTTCTAACTAATCTTGAATAAATTGCCCCTTATCTTTCACAAACTTTATAAATTAGTAGCTATTACTAATTAATAATCATTATCATTAAAGTCATTGATGTTGTAGCAGATGGTAAGAGAGTTAGTTAGCCGATAGAGAGACAGTTAGTCGACGGCGATGGTCAATCAACATATACTAAAAGTCTTTGAGGTTCGAACAAACCTCAATGACTTTTGTATATATTTAGTAAAAAATACCCTCAAAGAAAAAATGATAAAAAAACAAGTTAAAACAAGAAATACAATCCAGCGTATTAAGATAATGAAATATCTCAAAAGTGTTAAAACACATCCAACTGCTGAAATGGTTTATAATGCGGTTGTGAAAGAGATTCCTAGCATTACGCTTGCGACTGTATACAGGAACTTGCATAATCTTGCTAATAAAGGCAAAATATTAATGTTTGAATTCAATAAAGAATATCATTTTGATGGTGATACCTGCAATCATCAGCATTGTATATGTAAGAAATGCGGAAAAATCACTGATGTGTTTCAGGAAGAAATTTCCAAATATGCCCTATCAAAACTCAGAGCAGATAATTTTGATGCAAAATGCGTTACAATCATATTTAATGGATTTTGCAGAAAATGCAGTGGTGTTTAAAATATAGTGATGTTTTAGTGTGGGCAGTATTTTCAAGATTTTAAACGAGGAGACAACAATGGCGCAGACGAGGCAGGGGAAGCCCTTTGGGATGCCGAGTAGGACAAATTCCGCAGGAATTTGGCCGTCTGCCGCCATTGTTGTTGTCTCCGATAAAATGGTCCAAACGCAAACTAAATACTGCCCACCCTAATATAGTGATGTTTAAAATATGATGGTATTTAGATGAAGAAACGCCTTATAAAATGTGAAGAATGTGGAAAGAAAGATAATTTAATGAAAGCGAAAAATGATTTAGGTGAAGGAGTATATATCTGCAAGGAATGTTATAATTCGCTTTGTGAAGGATATAGATTGATAAAATAATAGTTTAGAAATAAACTTAAACACTTAAAAATAATAATTTAAAATAAAATAGTTTAGGGGTGTTGTTAAAGATGGTAAAAATAAACGAAAAAGCGCCGGAATTTAAAGAAGATGCTTTTGTCAACAATGAAATTAAGAAAATCTCTTTAAGCGATTATAAAGGCAAGTGGATTGTATTGTTTTTTTATCCTGCTGACTTTACCTTTGTGTGTCCAACTGAGTTAGGAGAGCTTGCCGATAATTATGAATTATTAAAAAAGTTAGGTGCAGAAATAATCAGCGTGAGTACAGACACTGCTTTTGTCCATAAAGCATGGCATGACAATTCTCCAACAATAAAAAAGATTAAATTTCCTATGCTGGCTGATCCTACACGAAGAGTTTGCAATGCTTATGGCACATTAATTGACGTAGATGGATTATCTGTCAGAGCAACATTCATAATAAATCCTGACGGAGATATCAAAGCATTTGAATTCCACGATAATAGTATCGGAAGAAGCAGCGAAGAGCTAATACGAAAGCTTCAGGCAGCCCAATTTGTTGCAAATAACAAAGGTCAAGTTTGTCCAATGAGCTGGAAACCAGGCAAGGAAACTTTAAAGCCAGGTCTTGGTTTAGTTGGAAAGATTTAAATAGATTGTTAAACAGTTACACAACAATTTATAATGTCGGACATAAATATTTATACATTTATTATGTCCGACAAATATACTAATATATATATATATATATAGAAAATTTAAATGAGATACAATTGTTAACAATTGAATAACGCAATTTAAGGAGGTAATTTAATATGACAAAAATAAAAGTTTATTCAACACCTACATGCCCTTACTGCCACATGGCAAAGGATTTCTTGAGGACAAAAGGTGTGGATTTTGAAGACATTGACGTTTCAACTGACAGAATGGCAGCACAGGAGATGGTTCAAAAAACCGGTCAAATGGGTGTTCCTGTTATTGATATAAACGGCAAGATTATTGTCGGCTTTGATAAACAGACAATTGAAAAAGAGCTGAAGAAAGTAGATTTGTTTCCAAGAGTGGTGAGGGAAAGATGACAGAATTAAACCAAATCTATAAATGCAGTGTTTGCGGGAATATGGTTGAGGTTGTAAATGCAAGTGGCGGGACTCTTGTTTGCTGCGGGCAACAAATGCAATTATTAAAAGAGAATACAACTGATGCTTCACTGGAAAAGCATGTTCCAGTCATAGAAAAAACAAATAATGGCGTTAGAGTAAAAATTGGCAGTGTTGCGCATCCCATGGAAGAAAAGCATTATATCCAATGGATAGAGATTATTGCTGACGGCAAAGTTTATAAGAAATATCTCAAGCCAGGAGATAAGCCAGAAGCTGAATTTTGTACCTCTGCAAAAACAATTACTGCCAGAGAATACTGCAACTTGCACGGTTTGTGGAAAGCATAACTAATGAGCAAAAAAAACATAGATGCAAAAACAAAGGAAATATTGCTGCGTTTCCAGAAAAATGAGATTACTGAGTATTATGTATATAAATCTCTTTCAGAGAAATTTAGCGGCAATAATAAAAAAATACTTGAAATAATTTCAGAAGACGAGCTTGCCCATTATAATCTCTGGAAAAATTATACAAATATAAATATTTCTCCAAACAAATTCAAAATCTGGTGGCATATTTTTTTATCCAAATTATTCGGTGTCACTTTTGCTTTAAAATTAATGGAAAAAGGCGAAGAAGAGGCTCAGCAAGTATATGAAAATCTAATAAAAACACTGCCTGAGGCTAAGTCTATTCTACATGACGAGGACAAACATGAGCAGGAGCTGTTAAAATTAATTGATGAGGAAAAACTTAATTATATCGGTTCAATGATTCTTGGTGTTAGTGATGCATTGGTTGAGCTTACTGGCGCTATTGCTGGATTAACATTTGCCTTATCCAGCATAAAAATGGTTGGCATAGCAGCATCAGTTACGGGAATCTCAGCTTCATTGTCAATGGCATCATCCTCTTACCTTTCAATTAAGTCTGAGATTGAGTCTGATAATGATAACAATAACAAAAATCCGTTAAAAGCTTCTGTGTATACTGGTGTCGCCTATATTCTTGCTGTTTTTGTGCTTGTTTTTCCATATTTTATTGTTTCAACACCTATTGTTGCATTGGCATGGACATTGGTAAATGCGTTAGTTATAATCCTTTTTTTCACTTACTTTATTTCTGTTGTTAAAGGCGTTTCATTTATAAAAAGAAGTTTTGAGATGGCACTAATTTGTTTGTCTGTTGCTGGAATATCATTTTTAGCGGGGATGGCATTAAAGTTAATTTTTGATGTCAATATATGATTCAAAAAAAAGGGGTTATAAACCCCACAGACCTGCTGTGACCCATTTTTAAGAGTAAAAACCCAATTCGAAGAGTTGACACTCAAAAGCCCCGCAGCTCTGCTGCGATTGGGAGGTTTACTCATCACTATTATTATAATAACTTATAAACAAAATATCTATAACTTATGGGCCAATTATATAAATCTATAAAACAATTGAAACTTAATGACGTCGGTAAATTAATAGTTTCACGATTAAATGAATTTTCATTATTGGGAAAAAGAAATATCAATGAAACATTCAAGGAGCTTTGCTTTTGCATTATGACCGCTAATTTTCAGGCAGAGAAGAGCATATTTATACAGAAGGAAATAGGAGATGGCTTTTTGAACTTATCTGAAAAAAAATTGGCAGAAAAGCTTAAAAAATTAGGGCATAGATTTCCAAACACACGTGCAAAATATATTTGTGAAGCGCGAAAGTTTAAGGATGAATTAACAGAAAATTTAAACAAATTAAACAAACATTCAAAACAATATAATGAATTTAAATTTAGGGAATGGCTTGTTGAAAACATCAAAGGCATTGGTTACAAAGAAGCAAGTCATTTTTTAAGAAATATTGGTTATACTAATATTGCGATAATTGACTTTCATATAATTGATGTTTTAGCTAAGTATAACTTAATTGAAAAACCTAAATCTAAATCTTTACCAAGAAAGAAATATATTGAGATAGAAAAAGTATTGAGAAAAATAGGAGAAAAAGCAGACTTAAATCTTGCAGAATTAGACTTATACTTATGGTATATGGAAACAGGCAAAGTGCTGAAATAGATTAAATTTTTTGTTTCGTTCCTGGGCGAAGCCACACGTCTTATAAAATTTAGTTTCAGTTTTCTTTACGACGTAAAGACTCTAAAAAAATATTCATGGGACTGTGGACTGCGTCCCACAAACGTGTTAAGAATTAGAAAAAAGATTAGTCAGCATTGATAACATGCTCTTCTATACTTAGGTAGCTCTTCATCTGGTTTATCTGTTATTTTGTCTGTTTGAGGATTATCTGTTCCAAATGCTCTCCTTCTCCAATACTCTTTTACTGGTGGTTCATCACTACATCCATCATAATTATGTACACCTGACCTTTCCTGTGAATGATCTCGTTCTTCATTGGAAAAAGAAGTGGGGTCATCTGAAAAACAATCATCATCAAACTCTACTATTCTTCTTCTCCGTCTATTTTCAATATCATGACTACTTCCAAATTCATCATCAATTGACATTTTATCACCTTTACATTTGTTTTAAGTTTGTGATTATTATCTTCTACTTATACTAAAAGTGATTAATTTGTACTAAAATTAATCACTTTTAGCATATAATCTTTCTATCTATTATTCCTCTATATATTATTTACGATATGAGTCTTTCCATCTCTAACCTTTCACTTCTTCTCTGTTCTTGGAATCTGTAATAATCGCCTAAATCAAAAGGATATTCTTTTTTTGTGCATCCACTGCAAACAGTGTCTTCTGTCAAACCAAGTGTTTTAAGCAATCTGTCTCGGGATAAATAATTTAAGGTTGTTGCATTAATTGTTTGCCTTGCTATTTCAATAGCTTCAGGAGTATTTTCATTTAATAATAATTCTTTTTCTTCAGGAACATCAATACCTCCTGCGCAAATTCCAATAAATGGCGGGTAAACTGAAATGAAATGAACTTCTTTTGCGCCTAATTCATAAAGTGCTCTAACTAAAGACTTGGAGATTGTTCCCCTCACTACAGAATCATCTATAACACCTACACTTTTGCCTTCTATGCGATGTGGATTGTATGAGAATTTAAAGTAGGCAATAAGATTTCTTTCTGTCTGTGTTCCACCTAGAAAACTTCTTATTCCGTCGTCAGCAGCTTCTATACCTCCAAATGGCTTGTCCCATGCCTTTGCAACAGCTTCTGCTGCGCGAATAGCTGTTTTTGGCACAGCAAGTATATTGTCTATTCTGTCTTTAAGATAACTAAACTCATCAGCAGCTTCCAAGCCAAGCTCATATCTTATGTCTTCAATAACTTTACCATTAAAATATGAAACGCCTTTTGCAAAATAAACAGGCTCGAATTTGCATATCTTTTGGCCCAATGAAAAAATTGTTTGTTTGTATACATTCATATTAAAATCAATAAATACTGCTTCTCCAGGACCAAGCTCTTCATATTTATCAAATCCCCTTAATTTGGGCAGTGCAATTGATTCAGATGCAAATGCGTATATAACCTCGTCGTCATCTTCTCTTTCATTTATTCGCTCTATTAGTTCTCTTCCTTCTCTTTGTCCAGTTAATTTTTTTCTATCTCTTTGCCCTACTAGTTCTCTTTGTTCTCTTCCCTCTATTAATTTTTCTTGTTCTATTTTCTCTATTAGTTCTCCTCGTTCTCTTAATTTCCTTTGTTCTCTTCGCTGTGCAAAAATTAACGGCCTTGTTCCATGCGGATCTTTTAAAGCGAAAATGCCATGGCCAATACTTAACCCAATGACAGAATAAGCGCCGGTAACACCATACTTAGCTCCATGGTCAAGGATTGCTCTCACAGCAGGAAAGAATTTTTCGTTTACAAACTGCGGCGTGTCAACTGCTTCATATGATTTTAAATCAATCATATTCTGGACAAGAGCACATAATAATGCCTCTGCATCACATTGTGTAGCTAAGTGGTAGCTTTTTCTTTGCTTTAATTCTTCTTTTAATTTAAGATAATTTGCAATATGGCCGTTGTGGGCAATGGCTGTTCCAGTCTTGCTTTTGTAAAGTGGCTGAGCATCTCCGCTCAAATTGCTGCCAATCGTGGAATAACGGTCATGACCAATTGCTGCCCTTGCTACAATTTCATCAAGATTAACATCTTTGAACACTTCTTTTGCAGGTCCAACACCTCTTATTATTGAGCCAAATTCGCTTCCATTCCAATTTGTAGTAATTATTCCAGAAGAATCTCTTCCGCGATGCTGTAAAGCTACTAATCCCTGCACAACTTCGCGAGAAACTGATTTGCCGTTAGATATCATTCCTATTATGCCGCACATGTTAATATCAAAGTGCTTTATGTTTTAATTAAATAGTTTTAGACACCTTAAACTATATATAAGAGTATATAAATAAAAAAATAAAAAAAAGTTAGTAAGAGTATGTAATAAGTCGACCTTGAAATGAAGCTCGTTTTAGCCGCGGTTTAGGTAAAATCAAGGTTTTGTTTATAAACAAAAGTTGCGGACTTATTACATATCAGTAAGAAACGTTATTTTTCACAATATTTTTAAACAATCATTTTTATATTAATGATTATATGAAAAATAGAGCTGTTGGAGTTATTATTTTGGGTATAGCTTTAGTAATAAGTTATATTATATTCTCTTTTAATCGTGCTTTGTCAAAGATTGTTGAAACTTCCTGTACACATGGCACTGCGTGCCCAATGTGGGGAACAATTAGTTTTCAGACACATGTTGGTATAGGAATAATGGTTGTTGTTGTTATGATTGGTCTTTATTTGATATTCTTCGGCAAAGATGAAAGAATAGAGATAAAAACAATAACCCAACAAATTGCACAAAAAGACGTTACTATAGATAATTACAAAAACATTCTTGAAAAGCTAAATAATGATGAAAAGGTTATTCTTGAAAAGGTAATTGAAGCAAAAGGCACAATTTTTCAGTCTGATATTGTTGATAAAACTAGTTTCACCAAAGTTAAAGTTACACGTGTTCTGGATAAATTAGAAGGAATGGATATCATTGAAAGAAAAAGACGCGGTATGACTAATGTAGTGATTTTAAAGCATTAGTAACCAGTTTCCTGTGTAATTTATTCTTTTTCTTAATAATTTGTGTTTTAATCACCCATGAAACTAGTTTCATACAATGGTTAATATACTGTTTCAGAATTCTAGCTTAGTATGGAAAACTTAACAAAACCACAAAATAATGCACAAAATAATGAAAAGATGAAACAGTCCATTGAGAACAATAGTTTGAATAACACTGCAAATCCTTATGAGATTGTTGAAGAGAGGGTTGAATCAGAAGAATTTGTTGAAACAAAGGCAATGATTGAATCAGATAAACCAACTGAACAAACAGAAATTCAAGAACAAATATCTTCATGTTGTGGCGGTTCAAGAAGTTCAAGAAGTAATAGTGATCAAAATAACACCGTAAACTCAAATCAAATTAATACAGTAACGCTAGAAAATAGTAAACCCCTAAAACCTAACGAAAATAATAGTAATAGTAATAGTAATAATAGTATTTTTGCTAGTATCTTTTACGGTTTAGTTCCACATACTGGTTGCATAGCTTTTATTCTATTTACTATATTAGGTGTTACAGCAGTAACATCATTCCTTAAGCCATTTTTGTTAAATGCCTATATATTTTACGTGTTAATATTATTATCTTTTGTTTTCACTACAATTAGCGCAATAATCTATCTTAAGAAGCATGGTTTATGGTCATTAGATGGACTAAAGTTTAAATGGAAATACCTTTTAACAATGTATTCTTTAACTTTAGGCATAAATCTTTTCCTGTTCATGGTTGTATTTCCTTTATTAGTTAATATTCCTACTGTATCAGCAGATTATGGAGCGCAGCAATCAGGATTACAGCAACAACAACTAAACCTGTCAAATCCGCAATTAAATCCGCAGATAACTGGCGCGGTTGTAGGTGTTCCTGTTGAACAAGCACTAAATAATCAACTAACTAACGCTGATGAATTGTCAACTATTAGATTAAAAGTAGGTATTCCTTGCCCTGGCCATGCTTCTTTAATCTCACAAGAAATAAAATCATTAAGTGGCATAAAAACAGTCAAATTTAGTTTTCCTAACTTATTTGATGTAACTTACAATCCCGCGATGTTATCAAAAGAAGATGTACTATCTTTAGATGTGTTTAACACATACAAGGCAGACATAGTTAACGGCCCTAATTTTGGGTAAACTATTATTTGTATGAATCAACAATGTATGAATAATTGTTGATACTTAGATAAACATTTTAATGAAGTTTTGAATGAACTTTTGAAGAAATTTTAAATGAGAACAAGGTGGAAAATATGATAAATGAAAGAAATGACGACGGAAAACCTCCAAAAAAACTTAATTTAGATATTACCGGCATGCATTGCCAAAGTTGTGTTACTTTAATAACGAAAAAACTGCAAAAGCTGGACGGTGTGAAATATTGCAACGTGAACTTTGCAACTGAAAAAGCTTCAATTGAATTTGATGCTTCAGCCATTTCAGAAAACAAGATTATTGACGCTGTGAACAGCTTAGGCTACACTTCAAAAATAATTACTAATGAAAAAAGCAACATTGACCATGAAACACAAAAAAGGAAAAAAGAAATTAAACAATTAAGGAATCTGCTTATCTTTAGTACATTATTTGCGTTTCCTGCTTTTTTGATTGGTATGGTATTTATGTGGCTTGATATTATGGTTCCGTATAGGGATTATATTTTACTGATTCTTGCTACGCCTGTGCAATTTATTGTTGGCGCAGGAATATATAAAAGCGCATGGGGCGCATTGAAGAATAAGACTGCAAATATGGATACATTAATTGCTTTAGGAACAAGCGCAGCATATTTCTTCAGTGTATATGTGGTATTTTTTGACCCTATGCAGGCTCAATATTTTGAAGCAGCAGCAGTTCTTATCACTTTTGTAATTCTTGGCAGATATTTGGAAGCAATTGCTAAAGGAAAAACAAGCGAAGCAATAAAGAAATTAATGAATCTTTCCCCAAAACTTGCGATAGTTATCAGAGATGGCAAAGAAATGAAAATAAAAGTTGATGATGTTGTTGTCGGAGACATAGTTATTGTCAAGCCAGGAGAAAAGGTTCCTGTTGATGGAGTGATTATTGAAGGTAATTCTTCTGTTGATGAAAGCATGATTACTGGAGAAAGCATGCCTGTTGAGAAGAAAGTGGGAGATGCTGTCACCGGTGCAACAATTAACAAGCATGGCGCATTCAAATTCAAAGCAACAAAGGTTGGTGCAAATACAACACTAGCTCAAATAGTAAAACTTATAGAAGATGCGCAAGGCAAAAAAGCACCTATACAAAGGTTTGCTGATCAGATTTCAGCGTATTTTGTTCCTGTTGTAATTATAATCGCTATTTTATCTTTTCTTGTATGGTATTTTGTAATGGGAATGGAATTTTCATTTGCCCTGATTATTGCAGTTTCTGTTCTGGTAATTGCATGTCCGTGTGCTTTAGGATTAGCAACCCCTACAGCGATAATGGTTGGCACAGGTAAAGGTGCAGAAAATGGAATTTTGATAAAAGGCGGTGACGCTCTTGAAACAGCGCATAAACTTTATGCAGTTGTATTCGATAAAACAGGCACATTGACAATAGGGAAGCCTAAAGTTACAAATCTTATCCCTGCACATAATACAATTACTGAAGAAGAGCTTATAAAACTGGCTGCAAGCATTGAGCAATACAGCGAGCATCCTTTAGCGCAGGCAATTGTTGCAAATGCAGCTGAAAAAAAGATTAAATTAGATCAGGTAAAAAACTTTAAAGCAATACCTGGTCATGGTGTTGAAGGTATTTATAAGAACAAAAAGCTTATTGTTGGCAAGCCAGAATATATGCGAAAATTAAACATTAATTTTAGCAAATTAGATAATCCTATCAAAGAGATGGAAGAAGACGGGAAAACAGTTGTAGTTGTTAGTTTGAACAAAAAAATAGAAGGGATATTGGCTATAGCAGATACTCCTAGAGAAGATTCCATCAGAGCTGTAAAAAAATTGCAGGAAAATAAAATCCGTGTTTATATGCTTACAGGCGATAATAAAAGAACTGCAAATGCAATTGCAAAACAGCTTGGCATAAATCATGTTATAGCAGAAGTATTGCCACAAGATAAGGCTAATAAAATAAAAGAGCTTCAACGAAACAAAAGAAAGGTTGCAATGGTTGGCGATGGAATTAATGACGCTCCTGCGCTTGCACAAGCAGATATTGGCATAGCAATTGGTTCAGGCACAGATGTTGCAATGGAAACAGGCAATGTTGTTTTAATGAAGAACAATACTTATGATGTTGTCCGCGCAATTAAATTAAGCAAAATTACAATAAGAAAGATAAAGCAAAACATGTTTTGGGCTTTGTTTTACAATTCATTAGGCATACCAATCGCAGCAGGTTTGCTTTATCCATACACTGGCTGGCTTTTGTCACCGATAATTGCAGGTGGGGCAATGGCCCTAAGCAGTGTAAGTGTTGTTGTTAATACTTTGCTGATGAAGAGAACGAAAATATGAAATTAGAGCGGTGGACTTTTGTTATTAATGTCCATTTATACATAATCCACGAGATATAAATTTGGATAGAAACAAAGGTTAATAAGCAGTTTCAATGCTGATTAACTCTCAACTGTACGATAGATATGTGATTTTGGAGGTCAAAATGGTATATGCAAATTGTCCAATGGGCACAAACATCTTTAGTTTTTATGGATTTTTGAATAGTTTGTTGCTGATACTTTTAATCGGTGTATTGGTTTATTTTATTATTCAACACGCTAATAAAAAAGAAAAAAAACGCTAAACTTGAAACATTAAAAGTAAATTATTATGAATAAAGCGTTAAATAAAAAAATAAAAGATGATAATACTGAATTAAGAAAAGGTGGAAAACATGAAAAAAATTAATTTAACCATAACAGGAATGCACTGCAAAAGTTGCGAGATGTTAATTAAAGACGAACTGTCTGATTTAGGTGTAAAAGAATGCAATATTGATTTTAAGACAGGAAAAGCTGTGATTGTATTTGATGAGTCAAAATTAAATTTGGATAAAATAAAACAATCAATACAAAGTCAAGGGTATGGAGTTGGATAAATGTATGGGATTGGATAAATGTCAGAAGAAAAGCAGAAGAGTATGTAAAACCAGATAATATGAAAGAACATAGAACAATAGATAAAATAGAAGATGATAATATGAAAGAACATGGAACAATAGATAAAATAGAAGATGATAATATGAAGGAACATGGAACAATAGATAAAATAGAAGATGATAATATGAAAGAACATGGAACAATAGATAAAATAGAAGATGATAATATGAAAGAAGATAATATAAATAATACCAATGAAATTCAAAAAGAGGGAAGTCCTATGATTATTAAAAAAACAATTATTGTCAAAGGAATGAGTTGCGGCAGTTGTGAGAAGATTATACACAAACAAGTATCAAGAGTAGATGGTGTTAAACATATTCATGTAAATTATTCAACAGGAAAAGGCCATGTAGAATTTGATGCTTCAAAGACAACAATTGACAAGATACTTGAAAAAATTGAAGAGAATGGCTATGATGCTGCAATTTTCGATGAAACAGGCAACATTACTAATAATACTAACTCAAACTGGTTTACCTCAAGCTGGTTTGGATTTACAACATTAGCTGTTGGTATTATATTAATTGGCTACTTCTTATTAAAATTGTATGGCTTAGTACAGCTTCCTCAAATCAGCCAGAATATGAGTTACGGATTATTATTTATTGTTGGTTTATTGACAGGATTCCACTGCGTTGCAATGTGCGGAGGATTTGTTGTTTCATATACAACCAAAAATGCGCAGGAAGGAAGATCTAATCATATGTCGCATGTTTCTTACGGTGTAGGCAAATTAATTTCATATACAATTATAGGTGCAATATTTGGATTGATTGGTTCAATTATTACATTTACCCCATTAATGAGGGGAGTTGCAGGTATAATCGCTGGTTTGTTTTTGATATTATTCGGATTAAACATGCTCAATCTTTTTCCAATCTTAAGAAAGATTAGATTAACAACACCAAGTTTCTTGACTAAATGGGTTGGTGAGGAGAATACAAATTCCAGCCCTTTTATAATTGGACTGCTTAATGGCCTTATGATTGCATGCGGCCCTTTGCAGGCAATATATATTATGGCAGCAGGCACAGGAAGTGTTGTTGAAGGTGCAAAACTATTATTTATTTTTGGCTTAGGTACTTTGCCAGTAATGTTAGGATTTGGATATTTAACTAGTTTTATCTCGTCAAAGATGGCTAATAAAATTTTAAAAGCATCAGGTGTTATTGTATTATTGCTTGGATTAATTATGGTTAACAGGGGCCTTGCATTGACAGGAAGTGGGTATGATGCAGATTCATTACTTTCTTCACCATTATTTTCATCTTCATCCTCTTCATATATTCCTTTTTTAAACGGGAATAGCAACGGAAATAATAATGGTATCAATACTGATGCTGATGTTGGGACAAATAATGTAGGAGCAACTAATACAGGAACTAATGCTGATGGTTATCAAGAAATAAAGATGGATGTTCTTGCTTCTGGCTGGAGCCCTAATAAATTTGTCCTGAAAAAAGGTGTGCCTGTTAAATGGATAATTAATGGCAAAGAAATAACAGGATGCAATAATGCAATTCAAGTGCCAAAATTAGGATTAAGTTTTAAAATAAAACCAGGATTGCAGACAATAGAATTTACTCCGGACGAAGAAGGCGTTATAAGCTTTAGCTGCTGGATGGGTATGATTACAGGCAAATTTGTTGTCAAGGAGAATATTGACTTAGCAGATACACAAAGTGTACAAAAAGAATTAAACACAGTACAAGTTCCAAAAGGAGGCACATGTGGCGGTTCAGGCGGTGGCTGTGGCTGCGGCGGTTGAAAATGGGATTAATAACATTAATATATTACTATGCATCTAAATCTTAACTCGATTTAGCTTATGCATCCAGCAATTATAGCAAAGGCACTAAATTTTCGTAATTAATGATGCCTTTGCTATATACGTGGACTTTAACAAAAAAGATACGAATATTAAAGTCCACCACTATAACTTAAAAAAGAGGTGAAGTTTATGATGTTTAGGTGGAAAAATCTCTCGACTATATTTATTTTCATTTTTTTAGTTTTCTCACTATTTATTACTGCTTGTTCTAATAATAATTCTTCGCCTTACAAAGACGAGCCATGGAAATATGACACTTTTGCGAAATGCCTTACTGAAAAAGGTGCAGTAATGTATGGAACAGAATGGTGCAAATATTGTAAAGCCCAAAAAGAATTGTTTGGGAACTCTTTCAGATTTATTAATTATGTTGACTGCGAAAAACAAGCAAGCAAGTGCATCCAAGATGGTATAAAAGGATATCCAACGTGGATAATCGACGGAAAAATCTACAGCGGAAAACAAGAGTTTTTTGATTTGACATTTGTTACAGGATGTAAATTAACAGAAGATGTAATTGAGATAACAGATACTGTTTAAAATTAAGACTAAAACTAACATTAAAATTAATTAAAACTAAAATTAAAATAAAAAAATGAAATGAAATGCAACCAACGAATAAAACAACAAAGTGAGATGATGTAACCAATGAATAAAACAACAATTAAAGTAACAGGCATGCACTGCGCCAGCTGTGCTACTATAATCAGTAAAGCATTGCTTAAAACAAAAGGTGTGAAAGAAGCTAATGTAAATTATTCAACATCAAAAGCAAATATTTTATATGATGAGAAGCAAGTTAGCGAGAAAGAATTAATTGATACAATAAAAAATAAAGGCTATGGCGCAAGCATTGCCGAGGGAAAAGAAGACTTTGACAAGGAATTAGCGCTCCAAAGAAAAGAAATACGTGATTTAAAAAATCTGTTTTTGTTAAGCATGAGCTTTTCTTTGCCTGTTTTTATAATTGGAAGTGTGCTTGAATGGCTGAATATTATGGTTCCTTATCAGGGTTACATATTATGGCTGCTGTCCACACCTGTCCAGTTCGTGGTTGGCTGGGGCTTTTACAAAGGAACATGGCATGCTTTTAGAAATAAAACAGCGAATATGGATTCTTTGATAGCGATTGGCACCAGCGCCGCATATTTCTTCAGCATTTATACACTCTTTGTAAACCCAAAATTAGGGCTGTATTTTGAAATATCTGCAATATTGATTTCGTTTGTTGTGTTAGGCAAATATCTTGAGGCGATTGCTAAAGGAAAAACAAACGAGGCAATAAAAAAGCTTATGGAACTTTCTCCAAAAACAGCGACAGTAATACGAAAAGGCAAAGAGATGAAGATATCTATCGACTATGTTGTTATTGGAGACATTGTAATTGTTAAGCCAGGTGAAAAAATCCCTGTTGACGGCATGATTATTGAAGGTGATACATCTGTTGATGAGAGCATGGTAACTGGAGAGAGCATGCCTGTAAGCAAAAAGAAAGGCGATACTGTTATCAGCGCTACAATCAACAAGTATGGCTCTTTTAGATTTAAGGCAACAAAAGTTGGTGAAAATACAACTTTGTCGAGAATAATAAAGATGATTGAAGACGCGCAGGGCAAAAAAGCACCGATACAAAGATTTGCTGATACTATTTCTGCTTATTTTGTGCCCATTGTAATATTAATCTCGCTATTAACATTTGCAGCATGGTTTTTTATGTTTGACAAAAGCATTTCTTTTGCCCTCATTACATCAGTTGCAGTTTTGGTTATTGCGTGTCCATGTGCGTTAGGATTAGCAACGCCGACTGCAATAATGGTCGGAACAGGCAAAGGCGCAAAAAACGGAATACTCATAAAAGGTGGAGATGCTCTGGAAACAGCACACAAAATTAAGTTTGTTGTGTTCGATAAAACAGGCACAATTACTAAAGGCGCTCCTGAAGTGACAAATTTGGTTCCAGTTGCTCTTAATTCAGAGCTTAAATTATTGCAAATAGCAGCAAGCATTGAGAAGTCCTCAGAGCATCCATTGGCAGAGGCCATTGTCAAGAAAGCAAAAGAAAAAAAGATATCTCTTGATAATGCAAAAGATTTTAAGGCAATACCTGGCATGGGTGTGAAAGCCAAAATTAAGAATACATTATTTTACTTTGGGAACATTAAATTAATGAAAACAAATAAGCTTAAAATTAATCTTAACAAACTGAAATCTACAATAGAAAAATTAGAGCGCGAAGGAAAGACAGTGATGGCTCTTTCTGACAGTAAAAATGTGCTTGGGCTGATTGGCGTTGCTGATACTATAAAAGAAACTTCAAAGGCAGCTGTCAAAAAACTCCAAGATATGAAATTAAAAGTTTATATGATGACTGGAGACAATAAAAGAACCGCATCTGCAATTGCAAAACAGGCAGGTATAGAAAATATTTTTGCAGAGGTAATGCCAGAAGATAAAGCCAGTTATATAAAAAAACTTCAGAAAAATGGAAGATATAAAGTTGCAATGATTGGCGATGGTATAAATGATGCTCCTGCTCTTGCACAGGCAGACATTGGCATAGCAATGGGCTCTGGCACAGATGTTGCGATGGAAACCGGAAACATTGTGCTGATGAGAAATGATTTAATGGATGTTCCAAAAGCAATTAAATTGAGCAAGGTAACAATGTCAAAGATTAAGCAGAACATGTTCTGGGCATTGTTCTATAATGTATTAGGTATCCCTATTGCTGCCGGAGTTTTATACCCTTACACTGGCTGGCTTTTGTCGCCGATAATAGCGGGCGGAGCAATGGCGCTAAGCAGTGTAAGTGTTGTGACAAACTCGTTGCTGCTGAAGCATAAAAAATTGTAAATAATATCTATACATAAATCATAGGGCTTGAATTATTTTAATAAAACTATTTCAATAAACTTATTTCAGTATGTGCATAGCTTCAACATATAGAATATGCTTATGCCAGTTGCATGTGTGGAAATCTTAATGTTATCTGCATTATAAATATTGTGGTACTTATCTTTAGATTTCCATTCCAAATACAGAAAAATTAAAATGCACATGCAACATATTTGAGGCATAAGCATATTCAGCAAAAAAGCTATGCACATACTTATTTCAATAGAATTATTTAAGTGTATATTTTTATCGAGGAAATAATCGTGAAAAGCAATAACCTTAATGCAAATCATCCTTCTTATTACAGAAAAGGATTTGATACATGGATACCTTCATTTTATGATTTATTTGTAAGTATAGCTCTGTTTGGTAATCAAGATAAAATAAGAGAAATGTTTGTAAATAAATTAAAAGAACAAGGCAAAAGGCCAAAAAAGATACTTGACATGGCAACAGGCACAGGAGATGTTGCTATTAAATTAAAAAAAGCATTTCCTGAAGCTGATGTTACAGGCATAGACCTTTCAACAGAAATGCTTGCATTTGCAAAGAAGAAAGCAGATAAGAACCTTCTTGATATTTCTTTCATTCAACAGAATATTGAGACAACAACTTTTAATGAAGGATATTTTGATGCAGTAACAATCAGTCTTGGGCTGCATGAGATTCCTGAAGAAAACAGGCTGAATACGATTAAAGAGGCATATCGCATCTTGAAAAAAGGAGGGAAGTTTATAATAATGGATTTTAACAAGCCAACTAATTGGTTATCTAGGCTACTGCAAAATCTACATTTTATTTTATTTGAACCAAAATATGCTAAAAGCATATTAACAGAGGATTTAATAGGAGAATTAAAAACACAGGGATTTAGAGAACCTAAAAAAGAAATCGCTGGTATGCTTCAAATTGTGTATGATGTAAAGTAGGAGATAGGCAAACCTAACATATAAATAATTTATGTACTCAACTTCCTTGAGTTCGAACAAAAATCAACGACTTTTAATATATTTATATATTTTAACTCTTTTTTTATATTTTTACACTATTCACTTATCTGTCAGTAACAAAAAAATACATTCGTAACATTTATATATTCTTAAACTATTAAATTATTTACAAATAGAAGTATGTGTTAATTATAAAATTAAAATGAGGTGGAAAATATGGTAATGAGCGGAATGATGGGAAATATGATGAATAATATGATGACCAATTATGGCGCAACTGGCGTAATTGGCGTAGGGCTTATTTGGCTGATTTATTTTGCAGTGGTTGTATTTATTTTTTCAGCAATATTCTGGCTGACACATAACTGGCTTGTCTGTAAATGTGACAAGAAGAAAAAGTAGTATTTTTTATTTATTTTATTTATTATTACTTTTATTGTTATTATTAACTCAACTTTTGTGGTTATATACAAATGGTTGAATAAATTATATTTTACATTCTTTGCAGTTCGCATGTTCACAAACTTTATTATTTACTTTCCATTTTAATGACCACGTTTTAAGATGCTGAATTATTTTAATAAACTCTTCGCCGCTTTTTGTAAGCTTGTATTCACACTTAATTGGGATAGATTTAACGTCAATCTTTTTTGTGATTAAACATTCTTTCTCAAGCTCTTTCAATCTTGCAGAGAGTATTTTTGGTGTGATATCAGGTATATTCTCTTTTAGCTGCGAATATCGCTTAGTTTTGGATTTTCCTCTGTATAACTCTAGCAGTATAACTATTGTCCATCTTTTGCCGATAAAATCAGCTGTTTTGTAGATTGTGCATTCTTCATTCATGTTAATATTCTAATTCATAATAATTCATAACTTATTTAAATGGATATCGTTTGTATAGTTACTATAAAAAATAATCATTAACATATAAAATAATAATTACATGAAAAACAGTATTAAAATAAAATAAACAAACAATAGAGAAAACAAATGGGGTGAGAATATGTTTGGAAAAGAAGGAGAATGTTGTGTAAAAACATGCTGTGAAAAATACAGCGATTGGTTGTTTCTTGTTTTTAGAGTTGTTGTTGGCTTAATGTTTGCTGTTCATGGTGCCCAAAAGTTTGGTATTATTGGAAACGGCAGTATTTCTGGATTTGCAGCAGCATTTGGTTTTCCTGTATGGCTGGCGGTTGTAGCTGGATTAGTTGAGCTTGTAGGAGGATTATTCATTGCTCTTGGCTTGTTCACAAGAATTGCAGCAGTGTTTACATCAATTATGATGATTGCAGCGCTTGCTATTGCACATTTTCCCAAAGGATGGAATCCATTTACAAATGGCGGAGAGCTGGCATTGCTCTATTTTGCGGCATTTTTAGTGCTGGTCGGTTATGGTGGAGGAAAATTCAGCCTGACTAAGCTGTTTTGCAAAAACAGTTAGACTGAAATTTTAATTTTTTGTTTTTTTCTATATTTTGTTTATGCTAGTCAACCAGTTTATACGCATAATTATTAAGTTGGCTGACTATAATTGTTTTTGTTTGTTAGGCAGCCAAAAAAGTAAGGTGATTCAAAACATGAAAACATTGATAATCTATGCCCATCCAAATGTAAAAGGTCACTGCTCAGCATTTTTAGATGCTGTCGTGAATGGACTAAAAGGCAGAAACCTTGAATACAAACTGATAGACCTGTATAAAATAGGCTATGATCCTGTGCTTAAATCAGACGAGCTTTATTCTTCCGACAAAACAAAGATAAGCAAGGAAAATCTAGCTTTCCAGAAAGACATTGCTGAGGCAGAAAGATTAATCTTTATCTATCCACTATGGTGGAATACCATGCCTGCAATATTAAAAGGTTTTTTTGACAGGGTTTTTGTGCCAAAATTTGCATTTGAGTTTGTCAAAGGAATACCTTATGGCTTATTAAGAGGCAAAAAAGCAGCAGTTTTTATTACAAGCGGAGCAAGTAATTTTGTTTCTTTCCTATTTATGGGTAATAGGGGGAAAAAGGCAATAACAAAAGATGTTCTTGGATACTGCGGCATAAAAACAAAGGTTTTTCAGTTGGGCAGTGCTCGGCATTTAAATGATAATACTTTGGAAAAAATAAAGATAACTGTTGATAATGGTTTTAATTGGCTCTATAGATAGTTTTTGGATTTTTTATAAACACCTCTTTTTTAGCTATTGCTTATTCAAGTATCCTTTTAGAAACTAACATATATTTAAATAAGTTACTTCTTTATACTTAGTATCTAAAAGATACCTATAATGTCGGACATAAATATTTATTGAAAATTTAATAAATTAAATTTTTAATCTGTCAAGAACCACTAACTACAATTAAGTAGCATGATGGTACAATGATACAACAAATATGTGGTTCTTGATGCTCAGAATTACACCAATCGGTGGTTCTTGAGCACACAGAATCCCACTCGATTATAACCTCATGATTGGTGGAATTCTGTTGTTTCAGATTAAATGTGACTTAATAACTAATTTTACATTTAATCTGAAATATACAAAGTGTTATGTCCGACAAAGGTTGGAAAGCAAAGCTTTCTAACCTCTCAGGAATCTTCGATTCCCGAGATATAGTAAGTGACACGATATGTATAAAAATTTACGTCACTTACTATACTTCATGTTAATAAGATAATTATTGTAATAACTGGTTAGCTTATTGACTTGATAGGGCAAATACAACAAGAAAAAAAATTATAAAGGTGAAAAAATGGAGCTTGTACAAAAAATGAGGCCGACAGCTATATTGTCAGAAGAGCATAAGCACATATTAAAAATAACAGAAGCACTGAATAATGAATGCGATGCACTTCAATCAGGAGAAGAGATAAACTATGCCTTCTTTGCAGCTGCAATCGACTTTATAAGGAATTATGCAGATAAATTTCACCATGCCAAAGAGGAAGATTTTCTTTTCAAGGAGTTTTGCGCTGCAGCTGAAGAAGGATGTGTGCACTGCAATCCAACGGAACAGATGCTTCACGAGCATGAGCTTGGCAGAGGATTTGTGAAGGGTATGGAAGAAGCCCTGCAAAAAGAAGACAAGACCAAATTAATGGAAAATGCAAGAGAATATGCGCAATTACTCCAAGAACATATCTTCAAAGAAGATAACATTCTGTATCCAATGGCAGATGAAGCTTTAAGCGAGAAAGTACAGAATGATTTATTAAAAAAATTTAAGGCAGTTGAAGTAAAAAAATTTCCAGAAGGGTACAAAGATAAATATATTAATTTTGCAAAAGGGCTTGGGAAGTAGAAGTAAAAAAATGACAGAAGAAAACGATTATAAAAAAGAAGATGGGCACGGCAGCTTAGGCAATGTACAAAAGCTAGTACATTATTCTAATTATGGCGTGCTCAGCAAAGTTCTGAGAAAGACAGACAAACAGAATATTACCTTATTTTCTATGGCAAAGGGAACAGAAATGACAGAACACACTTCAACAAAAGAAGGTTATGCGTATGTCTTAGAGGGTGACGGCGTATTCAATCTTGAAGGAAAAGACATAAAAATGGTAAAAGGTGTTTTAATTTATATGAAGAAAAATGCTGTCCACTCTTTGAAAGCGAATAAGAATACAAGTTTTTTGTTATTGTTGACATAATAAAGTTAATAAATATTTATGTTTGACCTTATCGTATACAACTATCTCAAAAAATTATTCATTAGACGGTGGACTGCGTCCCACAAACGGGTTGAGAGCAAAAAACAGAGTTGAAAGCGAGAAGAAGTTAAAATTTTATGAATATAAACTCATTAACTCAGGCTAACATCTACAAAAAGACATTTTTCTACTTTCTCGCCTTCACAAACCAATCCCACAGTTTTTCTTCGTCAGGAAAATCTTCATAATCGCTTATGTTTTTGCCCCATGAATATTTGACTTTGCTTATTTCAATATCTTTAAATCCTGCTTTTTTCAGAAATAATAACACCTCATGCTTATAATAAAACTTTTGCCTCTCATTTCCGTCGGTATAATATCCATTGAAAAAATCATATTTCTTATTTTCAAACTTAATTTTCGCTGTTCTTTTTGCAGTGGGCTCATTAAATTTCTCTAGCTGCTTGTGCAAAATAAGCGAGCCGTTATAAATCACAGATTCCATTGAGGGTAAAATCATTAAAATTCTTCCCTCTTTTTTCAATGCTTTTTTAAGATTACTAAACGATTTATCAATATCATTATAAGAAGGCATTATTATTGAGTTCACTGAAATAATGACGTCAAACTTATTTTTGTATTTAATTTTTCTTATATCTTCCAAACAGAGGCTTACATTTTTGTATTTTTTGTTTTTTTCTGAAGCTTTCTTAATCATCGCTGGAGAAAAATCAGATGCATATACTTTCTTGAACTTTTTTGCAAGGGTTTCCCCTAAATAAAATAATCCACACCCAAATTCAGCAACAATTTTAGCCTTCTTGTTTTTTATCTTTTTAAGCTCATCAAATAAAGGGTTTTCAACATCGCCATAAAAAGGGCTTATAACTTCCTCGTGATAATCCTCAGCTAGCCTATCCCACTCTTTTTGTTCCATATTATAGTTTTATTTTGAAATGGTTTTATATAATTTTCTTTATTTTCTGATTATATTCTATTTTCTCACAGATTAAAATTTTTGGGTGAAGCTAGATATAGGGTAAATAATATATATTAGATCCCTTTTCTTAATTCTCATGAAAAACATTTACTCATTTTGGGGCAAAAGGCCTTTTTTGTATAGTCTTTCTTGTGTAATCACCTTTCTTGGCAGAGAAGAGGTGTTAAGAAAAAAAGCTGTTGAAAATTTAAAGCTGAGAAAAGGCGATACTGTCATTGATATTGCCTGCGGCACAGGCTTAAATTTTCCTTATTTGCATAATGCAGTCGGTAATGGAGGAAAGATAATTGGTGTAGATTATTCACGAGAAATGTTGTACTCTGCAGGAAATCGCATTAAGCAGAAAGGATGGGAGAATGTGGTGTTAAAACATATGAATGCTGCTGAAATGTCTCTTGATACCTTGTTTCTTGAGCATGAAGTTGATGGAATACTTTCTACTTTAGGGATTTCTGCAATACCAGACCACAAACAGGCGCTTGCAAAAGCTGTTGAAATGCTAAAATATAAAGGAACACTTGTAATTTTAGATGCAAAGCCGTTTCCCGAAACTTCATTGTTAAGATTCTTTAACCCCTTAATTAAATATATTTATAAGCAATGGGCTAATTGGAATTATGAAAAAGATATTATCGAAACACTTGAGAAACTTGCTGGAAAAGTTGATATTACCGAATACAATTCAGGAACAATTTATATTGCAACTGTTATTAAGAGTTAATTAAATTTGTATAAAATCAACCTTAACAATTAGTGATTAAAATAAAACTTAAAAATCAAAACTAATAACTAAAACTAATAACTAAAACTAATAACTGGTGGTTAACATGGCAGAAGCACTTTACTTAAACGATGCATACATTAAAGAATGGACAGCGAAGATTGTTAGTGTCAACGACGCTGGTAATGGACGCTCTTTTATTGTACTGGACAAAACAGCTTTTTATCCAAAAGGCGGCGGACAGCCACACGACGAGGGTGTTTTAATTAAGGACTGCAAAGAATACCAAGTGATTTTTACAGTCAAACTTTCAGGAGAGATTAGCAATGAAGTTGATAACAATGGAAACGAGCCGCTAAAACAAAATGATATTGTCCAATGCAAACTAAACTGGGAAAGAAGATACAGGCTGATGAAAATGCACACAGCATGCCATGTTTTTGCCGGAGTTTTGCACAAGGAAACAGGCGCGATGATAACTGGCAACCAGCTTGACATTGACCAATCGCGAATTGATTTTTCTGTTGAGCAGTATAATCCTGAAAAATTGATTGAATATGTTAATAAAGCAAATGTAATCTTAAATGAGGGGCATAATAATAAGATTTATTATCTCGACAAGAATGCAGACGTTGACAAATTCTTAAGATTGGCAAAAGGACTGCCGCCAAACATAACTAACATAAGAATTGTTGAGATTGAAGGTTTTGATGCGCAGCCAGACGGCGGAACACATGTGCATAATACTAAAGAAGTTGGAAGGATTATGTTTCAAAAATCAGAAAACAAAGGAAAGAATAACAGAAGAGTGTATCTTAGTTTGGAGTAGATACTAATCATTGAATTGTATACACTTTTCTTCTTTTGCATGATAATCTAACCAGTTTAACAATATTTTTAAACCCATCTTCATTCCCTTATCTTAATTGTTATCTAATGTTAATTAATACTTTTTAATATCAACTTTTGGGAAATAAAAATGGCAGCAACTAATGATGGAAGTATCGACGATACAATAAATGGCGCTTCTTTTAGTGTACAATCTCGTGCTGCAGATATTGTAATCATGACATTGAAAAGAGAAGTTTATTATTATATCCCTCGAGAAGAAAGGTATGCGCCAAAAACTCAAGAAGGGAGAGACAAATTACTGCGAAGTTTTAAATTAAGTATTGAAGGAGATTCTTCACCTTCTTTAACTCATGATGGATATGGTGTAGTTAAATTAATTGACGAAAAATATGATGGTGTGATATTAACCAATGAACTTAATTCTGAAGAAGGTATAAATAAATGGCTCCTGCTGGGTTTAATAAAGGAATTAGTCCCAAAACTTAAAGAAAAATATCGTGGATTAGAACTTCCAATAAAAATAAAAAGTGCTGTTATTGATATTAGTAGCATAAGACCTTATACCGGAAGACAGCCACAACCATTTAATATTCTCAAAAGCGATAACCTTGATGATACGATGGTTCCAATTCATAATTTCTACACCATTAACTCTGTTTGTGACATGACAGTAACATATGAATTTTTCAACAGAAGTATATCACACATAGTATAATTTTATGCTGATTTTTTTGGTTTATTTTTTGTTTATAGTGGCGGACTTTAATATTCGTATTAATTTTGTTAAAGTCCGCGAATATAGTCACGGTATTAAACATACGAAAATTAATGTCCGTGACTATATAACCTTTTCTTGCTCATAAACATACAAACTCTGTCTTTATCTGCTTTAATGAAGTTAATGTTTTTATTTTAATTATTCCTTTTCTGGAGATTACATTCCTTACAAGATTATAATATTCATCTTGGTTTTTTGTTCTTACTTTTAACATTAGCTCCCAGTCTCCTGTAATAATATCTACACTTTCTATTTCAGGATGTTTAGATAATTCTTTAGTAATTCTTTCAGGATCCCCATATTCATCAGGAGAAAGACTGATCAACACAAACGCACAAAAACCTTCATCAATCTTTTTGTAGTCAAAAACAGCTTTGTATGTCTTTATCTTCCCTTCTTTCTCAAGTTTTTTTATGTTATAATGTATTGTTGTTGACGGCTCTTTTAGCATTTTGGCTATCTTAGCGATTTGTGGTGTGCAATATCCTTCCTTGAATAATTTGATTAATTTTGGCTTTATGTCCTTCATTTTTACTCAACTCTCTAATTAATTGAAGTTATAACTATTTTAATTGTCTTTTTTGGCAATAAAATTGAATAATATTCAATTATATTTAAATTTTTCGCTTAATAATTGAATAAAATTCAATAGAATATATATTGGTAACTCACAAACTATACTTATTCTGGTTAAATCATAATAACTAATAATAATAAACAACAAAAAATAACAAATAATATAGTGAATGATGAAATAAACTGTGAAATAAATGGTACTAGAAGATGTAACTAAAATAAATGGTGGTTGCCGGTATTGTGGCAAACACAGAGCTGGAAAGATTGATAGTTCAGGATCCTTTGATAGAGACAGCACCATCTTTAAATGGTGTTAAAGATTTAATCCTGCCAACTTCAACTTACTTTGGCGTTGGCCTATGCAATGGTTCTGAGCATCCGCAATTATCTATTGGTCTGCCAATTGATGTTCTCAGTATGATACTATTAAGTGAATTGTTGGGACAAAGAAAATATATCTTAATAGCAGACACGCATGCTAAAACAAATGGTTTTTCAGACGAAGATGTAGCTGAAACTGCTTTAAAACAAATGAATATATTAACTCATTTAATTGATAATCTTGGCTTAAATAATTGGGAAATGATGTTAGCTTCTGATATTGATACTTCACCAAGCTACACAGCTATTTTTAACAGCTTTGAAGAGCATAATTTGTATTTTAAAAGAGAGATTACAGACATGATGTGGTTTTTTAGAGAGAAGGATGTACATTTGAAGGTAGGCTGGGCTTTAAATGGAAGCAGAAACACAGACGAGGTTTCTTTCGACAGGAAATTCAAGGATGTGTTTGGAGCTACTATTTCTTTTATTTATACTATTTCAGGCAGGACATTTAATCCTAAAAAGATCAGGGCATCGCCTTATTTTTGTGAATCATCTGAAACAAGAATTCTTTTAAACAGTGATGAAAATGTTCAAGCTAAAATAGATTATGCATTGGATACTTTTGGAGAAGATGCTGTAAATTGTTATAAAAATCTGCTTAAAGGAATTGTAAGATTATATGAAACGGTGGTCGAGCTTATAGGAAAAATGCCAATTGAACAAAAAGTGCAATATGTTCTAAACAGGTGTACAAAATGAAAATAATGAAAATGTACAAAATGAAAATAATGTGAATAATGAGAATAATGAATCAAATAAACCAAATAAAACAGATGAAACAAATAAAACTAATGAAAAGAATCAAAACAATTAAACCAACGGAAAGAATAAAAATAACGAGAATAATGAAACAGACGAAACAAATAAAACAGATGAAACAAATGAAAAGAAAGCATAAGCGTTTAGGAATAATTGGCGGTCTTGGTCCAGAATCCAGCTGTAGTTTTTGCCTTAATGTGAACAAACAATTCAGGCAGATTAAAAACTGTCAGCCAGATATTGTACTGGAACTTCTACCTATCTCAGCTGAGGCAGAGAAAGGCATTATTAACGGTGACATGGGAGAAGAGCACTTTCAGCTTATTACAAAAGCAGTTAAAAGACTGAACAAAGCAGATGTTGATTTTATTGTTATCCCATGCAATACTGTCCATGTTTTTATTGATAAGCTGAGAGCAATCTCTAAGAAGCCAATCTTAAGCATTATGGAAGAATGCGCAAAAGAATGCTTGAAAAACAGAATTAAGAAAGTAGGATTGCTTGGTTCAACAAAAACAGTAAAAGAAGGATTGTTTGATAAGGAATTAAAAAAGATAGGTGTTAGAGTTTTATTACCTGATGCAAAAGTACAAGAAAGAATAACCAGCATAATTATTAAAATAGTTCATAATCATATGAAACCAGAGGATAAATTATTTATTTTAAATGTCATAAAAAATCTAAAAAAATCCGGCGCAGAAGCAGTTGTTCTTGGCTGCACAGAATTGCCACTGTTTATTAAAAGTGAAGATTCTTGCCTGCCTGTTGTCAGTTCTCTTAATGTATTGGAAAATGCTGCTGTAAAACTTCTGCTTAATGTCAAAACCATTTAGTTTCAAAAGCTGTTTAAACATTATAACATACCCGCATCTCATACTAAAAATCATAGCTTTTCTAACAAAAATCAAGGATTTTGGTATATAGTTAACCTAATTCTTAAAAACATTTAAAAATGACAGGATTAACCTTTATTAAATCAAGATTATATACTTTGTTTGTAATCAAAAGTTATTAATTTATTTAATAATAACTATTTAATAATCTACAAAACAAGCTACAACGAATAACCATGAAAAAATATCATCATATGTTTGAAGCATCAAATTGCAATGCTGAAGCACTGTCAGAAAGTGCGCGAATATCTGCCTGCATAAGAAGAATTGCCGAAAGCACAAACTCATTTGTTCTTAATGAGCCGATTATTGTGCCAAGAAAAATTGGCGTGATTGGAATAACAGGCGCATTGGTTACTCAGTCTTCACATATAATTGTACATACTTTCCTTGATTCAAAAGAAGCAAGCTTAGATGTTTATTCTTATCATCCTCTTAATCTTACACATATTAAAGAATTGTTTGCACAACATTTTGGCACAAACACTAATTTTGTAACTGATGAGAGTGCTAGAGATATTAATAGTATTCAAAGTAATAATCATTTTCAAAATAATATTCCCAGTAGCAATAATTTCCTTAATAATAATTTCCAAAATAATATTCAAAGCAGTAACGCTCAGAATAATATTCGAAAGAGTCCATCTGTATCTGCTACTTCTTCATTTGGTCATCATGAAACCCAAAAACTTCAGCCGCATGACCACGAAGAAGCCGAATGCAAAGAACCGGGTTGTTCAAAAAAGGCAACAAAGGTATGGGGAGGAAGAGCTGTCTGCAATGATCATTATGATTATCACAGAGACAAAGAAGACCAGATTAAGCATTTGTATCCGTTTGAGTAATTTTGTAATTTTGAGTAATAATTGAAATAAATAAATTATCATTATCCATAACTTAATTCTAAGGTATTTTCCTTAAATATATTAATTAAATTCGCATTAACTTTTTAAACCACCTAATTTCTAAGTTTTTCATGATCAAAAACTCATTCATCTTTCTCCCAAAAGTCAGCCATACTAAAGAGCAATCTATTTGGCAGCAGGGCATTAATGGCTGGGATGATTTTCTCAATACAAAAAATGTCGCTGGCATTTCGCCAAAAATAAAAGGGTACTATGATTTATGCTTAACAAGAGCAAAAAAAGAATTGCAAGAGGACAATGCATTGCATTTCTATGAGCGAATGCCAAATGTTGAAGCATGGAGATTATATGAATATTTTAAAGAGCAGACTTGTTTTCTCGATATTGAAACAGTCGGCTATAATGGATATATCACTATCGTCGGTCTTTATGATGGATATGATACAAAAATAATGGTAAAGGATATTAATTTGAATATGAAAGTTTTGAAAGAAGAACTTGCTAAATACAAGCTTCTAATAACTTTCAACGGCTCAAGCTTCGATCTGCCTTGTTTGAACAGATATTATCCTGGTTGTGTGCCAAAAACAGCGCATATTGATTTAAGGCATGCTTGCAAAAAGATTGGTTTAACAGGCGGGCTAAAGATGATTGAGCAGCAGGTTGGTATAAAACGTCCAGAACATCTTAAAGCAATTGGCGGAGATCAAGCAATAGATCTATGGAGAGCATATAAAGCAAGCGGAGATAAAGAATATTTAGATTTACTTGTGCAGTATAACGAGGAGGATATTATTAATTTAAAGCCGCTGATGCGGCTTGTGTATAATACACTGAAGAAAAATTTTGTAAAACCATGTTCATCACTACCCTTTTCAAACCAAAAAATTTAAATATATGTTAATACAACCATAATATTATGGTGATATTACCATGATTAACAAAGACACAACAATTATCAAACATCTTTTGAATAATAAAACTAAAGAATTGAATATTCTTAATATCTCCAAAGCACTGAAAATGGATTACAAAACCGCTTATTCGATAATTAAGCGGCTCAAAAAAAAAAAAGTAATTGCTATTGAGCAGTTTGGCAACTCAAACCGCTTGAAACTCATCAATAAAGTACATCCACTTATATTTGAAGCAGAGTATGAACGCAGAGAGGAGCTATTAAAAAACAAGAATATTAAAGTGTTGCTTGATTATTTTAAAAATTCATTAAAACTAAAATGCTATGTATTGCTTCTTTTCGGTTCTTATGCAAAAAAAACCCAGAACAAAACCTCAGATATTGACTTAATGTTTATATGCTCTGATGGAATTGAAGAACAGTTTGAGAAAGAGGTGATTGCAATAGCAAACATTTTACCGCTGCCTCTACACTGTTTGGTATTTTCTGATAAACAATTTATTGAGATGTTAAATACAAAGAAATCCAATGTTGGACATGAAGCTTTAAAAAATAATGTTATTTTATATGGTATAGAAACATATTATGAGATGATATAAATGATAGATGCAAAACGAAAAAAAGAAGCGCAGCAAAGCTTTTCACAATACTTGGAGCAAGGGCTTATTAAAAAAGAAAAAAATGAGACTGCAAAATCAATGTATCTTAAAAATGCAGATTTATCATTAAGGCTTGCAGAACAAAATATAAATAGTCAATTAAAACCATATCTGTGGATAGTTGTGATGTCATATTATTCTATGTTTTATATGGCAAATGCAGTTTTGTTGGAGCTTGGTTATAAAACAGGAACACAAATAGTGCATAAAGTCACTTATGATGCACTTATAGTACTTGTGATGGACAAGATAAAGAAAGATATGATTGAAGAATATGAAAATGCAAAAAATGACGCATTGGAAATAGCCTCAATTAAATCAGAAGAGCTTATAACCTTTTATGAGCAGGAGATGAACAAAAGATCTAGTTTCCAGTATGATATGACTGAAAACATTCAAGAGCAAAAAGCAAAGACTTCACTTAAAAGAGCAAGTATGTTCATGTTAGAAATGAGAAAATTATTATTAAACCTAAAATAAAATCTATAATCATAAATAAAATATATCTTTTTGTGTAGTATTCATGTTAAATATGAAAAGATTATTAAATCAACAAGATATACAAACAGTAAATTATAGTCACGGACATTAATAATCATATACGTAGTTCCGTGACTATATGTAACAAACACACTAAATTTTAATAATAATGTTTTATGGGTTTGTTATAATGTCGGACATAATTACTTATATCAATTTGTTATGTCCGACAAATGTAGTAACTAACACGAATAATACACAAATATAAGGTTAGTTACTACACATTGAACGAACTAAACTAATAAAGATAATGTGATTTAGTTCGTTCGTTATTCGTGGACTTTAACTAAAAGGATAAGAATATTAAAGTCCACCATTATATTATGAATAAACCATGAAAGCCTTCATCGTATACCCAACATACAGAATAATTAATAATACAGCATATGTTTATTTATTTGGCAGGCTTGAAAATGGAGAAAGTTTTCTCACGATAAATCATTTCCAGCCGTATTTTTGGATTAAGAAGAGCGAACTTGATAAGGCAAAAAAAACTGCAGATAAATCTAATATTCCCTTTGAAACAGACAAAACAGGCAGGGAGAAGATCAAAAACTTCGACGATGAAGAAGTTGTAAAGATTATTCTGAACCTGCCTTCAGATGTTCCAAAGCTAAGGGAGCAATTAGACGCAGAGAAAATTGAATGCTATGAAGCAGATGTCAGGTTTGTTTACAGGTTCATGATTGACAACGAGATAAAAGGCGTTACAACCATAAAAGGAGAATATAAAAAAGGAAATTTTGTCAATAGGATTTATGAAAATCCTTATTTTGAACCTGTTTCACAAACTATCAAATATGAACCTAACTTAAATGTGCTTTCTATTGATATTGAAACTAGTGAGAATGCTATTAATAAGAATTGTACAAATAAAACAGGGACTAACAAAACTGAAAATAACAAAAATGAGAGCAATAAACATGAGGATAATGAAACTTCTCCAGAAATTATTTCTATTTCGTTATACACAGAAAACTACAAAAAAGTATTGATTACATATGATGAAACGAAAAAAGGCAAGCTAAAAAATGCAATGTGTTTTGACAACGAAAAAGCAATGCTTGAATATTTTAAAGAAAAGATACAAGAGCTTGATCCTGACATTATTACAGGATGGAACGTGATTGATTTTGATTTTGCAGTTATTCGAGAAAGATTTAGAGTACATAACCTACCTTTTGTTCTCGGAAGAGCAGAATGGGAATCATCATTAAAGATTCAACATGATTTTTTTAAGGAGAGCACAGCTGATATTGCTGGAAGACAGGTTTTAGACGGTATGGCTATGATGAGAAGCTCATTTATTGCCCTCGAAGATTACAAGCTTGAAACAGCAGCGCAAAGTATTCTTGGAAGGGGCAAACTCATAAAAGGCGACAATAGGGGCGCAGAAGTCATGAAACTTTACAAGACAGAGCCTCAAAAGGTTGTTGATTACAATCTTGAGGATGCCAAGCTGGTTTATGATATCCTTGAAAAAAAAGAATTAGTTCGGCTTTACATTCACAGGTCAACATTGACAGGAATGCAGCTTGACAGAGTAAGCGCATCCATTGCCAGTTTAGATTCAATGTATTTAAGAGAAACAAAGAAACAAGGATTAGTATGCCCAACTTCAAAATACGGCGAAAGAGGAGAAAGGATTAAAGGCGGCTTTGTCCGTGAATCATCACCAGGAATTTATGATTATGTTATTGTTCTTGATTTCAAGAGCCTGTATCCAAGTATTATCAGGACATTCAATATTGATCCATATTCTTTTGATTCAGGGACAGATACAATTACAAAAAAAGGCGAAAAAGGAGAGATTATTGCGCCTAACAAAGCACGATTTTTTAAAAAAACAGGCATTCTGCCGTCTATAATTCAATATTTATGGGATATGAGGGACAAGGCAAAGAAAAAGAAAGATAAAATTACAAGCAATGCCATCAAAATAAGTATGAACTGTTTCTCAGACGATACACAAATTTTAACATCAAATGGAATAAAATTAATTAAATCTGTAAAAAAAGGAGAATTAGTTTACACGTTTAATCCAGAAACAGAGAACTTGGAATTAATGCCCGTTACCAAGTTATACAAATATAATTATAATTCATACTTAATTAAACTTCACACAAAACATGTTGATTATTTAGTGACGCCTAATCATAGATTTCTAATACATAATGAATATGGTTATTTGTGGAAAGAAGCTGAGGAGATGTCAAGAACATTAATTAAAGGTTGGCTGCCCAGCATTAATAAAATAGAAGGGCAAAAAACAGATATTTTTGATTTAAAAGAGAAATGCAAAGAATTGGGTATAAGTTATAAAATAAAACAACATGGATTACAGAAAGATAGAAAACATAGTACTATCTCACAAGTATATTTTATGAGTGATTGGCTCCAATTTTTAGGTTGGTACATCTCTGAAGGGCACATTTATATCTCCACTCCTCGATTTTATCAAGGGAAAGTTTCTTGGAGAGGTATAACCCATGCAATAACAATTACTCAACAGAATGTTAAATACAGAAAAGAGATTATCAATCTTTTTGATAGAATGGGGTTTAAATATTCCATAGGAAAGAAAACAGTTACTATCTCAAATGAAATAATTGCTAAAGTATTATTAAAAGAAATTGGTCATGGGAGCCACAAAAAGAGAATTCCTCAGTGGGTTTTTTCTTTGGATCATTCTCTATTAATACATTTACATAATACTTTAATGAAAGGGGATGGTGATGCAGATGGGCGTAGATATTCTAGTGTAAACAAGCTCCTTTGCGAGGATTTTATTAGATTATTAATTCATATTGGAAAAAAAGGATATATTTTCGAAGAAAAAGGTAAATCTAAGATTTATAGAACATTAATAACAACTAATAGAGGAAAGGCACCATATTTAAGTAAATATAGAATTTTTGGTAGAGAGAAATATAATCGTAATGTTTATTGTGTTGAAGTAGAACCATATCATACAATTGTTGCAGGAAGAAATTACAGATTTAATGTATGTGGGCAATCTTTCTATGGAGCACTCGCCAATCCTTTCTGCAGATTTTTTAATCTTGATATAGCAAATGCAATAACCAGTTACGGCAGGTATATTGTGCAGGAAACAGCGAAAAAAGTTGAAGAGATGGGCTATACAGTAATTTATGGAGATACTGATAGTATTTTTGTGTTAACCAAAACAAAATCACTCGAAGATGCAGATAAGACAGGAAAGAAAATTCAAGACGAGATAACTGAATTTTGGGCTAAGACTGTCAAGGAATGGTATAAAATGCCAAGTTTCCTAGAACTGCAGTATGAAAAGGTGTACAGAAAGTTTATTATGCCCAAATTAAGAGGCGTTGATGTAGGCGCGAAAAAAAGATACGCTGGACTCATTATCAAGAAAGATGAGCATGGCAAAATAACAGAAAAACTTGATTTTGTCGGCATGGAATTTGTAAGAAGGGACTGGACAGAACTTGCAAAAGTTTTCCAGGTTGAATTGTTGAATAGAATATTTAATAATAAAGAGGTCAGCGAATATGTCATTAATTTTGTCAAAGACCTGAAAAAAGGAAAATATGACGAACTTCTCGTCTATAAAAAAGAACTGAGAAAAGGCGTGGATGAATATACAAAAACAACGCCGCCTCATGTGAAAGCAGCAAGATTATTGGATAAGATTGACAGCACAATAATAGAGTATGTATTAACTGAAAAAGGTCCAGAACCAATACAAAAGCTGAAATCAAAAATAGATTACGAGCATTATACTGAAAAACAGTTAAAACCGATTGCTGACAGCATTCTTGTATTTTTTAACCAAAACTTTGATGATTTAATCAGCGGGAAGAAGCAGACAAGCCTATTTGACTATTAGTGAGAAGAAGCAGACGAGTTTGTTTGATTATTGATGAAAGTTATTAACTTGAAAGAAAGCAGGAGTTTGTTTGATTACTAATGAAAGAAGCAGAAGAGCTTGGTCATAAATATTAAATGAAAGATTTAATTGTGCTAGATGCTCTGTAATACAGTTCATGAAGAAAGGGAAATCTGATTGGTTTATAAAAGTTCTTTATGTCATTTGTCTGGAAAATTAGACGCTACGCTTTTACTTTATTAATACAATATGGAAGAAGCAGGTGAATCTTTTTTATTGTTTTTTGCGCGCTTAAGTTTACAAGATATGTCTTCTTTGTTTTTGGATATTCTTTAAGATATGTATTTATCCCGCTAAAATCTTCATTTTTAAGGTTTGATTTAAATTTTACTTCGATTGGTATCTGATAGGAAATATTATCTATTATTATATCCACTTCTTCACCATTTTTACCCTGCCAGAATTTAAGTTCTTTAACCTTCTTTTTAAGCAATTCCATGATTATAAAACTTTCAAACAAAAACCCAGCATCATTTCTTAAGCTTAACTCATTAAAGTTTTTAATAAAATAATTTCTTACACCATTATCCATGAAATATACTTTTGGTATTTTTACAAGTTCCTTATTTTTGTTTGTATAAAAGGGCTTTAGTATCTGTATTAAATAAGTTTCTTTCAATATTTCAATATACTCTTTTATCTCTAAAAAACTAAGCGATGTTGCATGAGATATCTCTTCATATTTTATTTTTTGGGCATTATTCACAGCCAATACTTCAATCAGCTTTTTCATATTCAATATTTTCTCTATTTTCATGTAATCTACAAGGTCTTTTTTTACATAAAGGTCAAAAATGCTTTCTAAAACCCCTATTTTCTCCTCTTTTTTTTCTTTTAGAACTACTTCAGGATACCCGCCAAATATTAAGAATTCTTTTAATAGTTCATTCAACTCTTTCAATACTTTATTTAACTCATCGCCGTTTAATTTCCTTGAATTAATAAATGCTTCAATTAACTTTTTATTGCCTTTAAACCACAAAACTTCTTCAAAATCTAACGGATAAATCTCATTAATCTTTTTCCTGCCTGCCAATGATTCCTGAACTTGGTCTTTTATCAGTATTGATGATGAGCCAGAGGCATAAATTTTTACATTTGTAAGATTATCATAAACATTCTTCATGATAAGCGCTAACTTAGGGTATCTTTGGAATTCGTCTAAGAATAAATAAGTGAACGTCTTCTGATTTTCTTTATATCCGTTCAATTTAAGTGTATTCACTAAATTTTCAAAGGTGCTTACCTTCTCGTAATTAGTAATTATATCTAAGTCTATAAATATGCAATTATTGGTTTTAGCTGCCTCTTCAAAAAGCGCTTTAAGCAGCGTGGTCTTACCAACCTGTCTTGGGCCAATAAGAAAAGAGATTTTTCTATCTTTCATTTGCTTTTCTAATTCTTTGAATATTTTTCTCGGCAGCATTTTACAACCCTTACTCATCCATTTTTCATTATCTTTCGTTATTAATTTTTCTTAATTTATATATATGAATTTATACTAAAATTTCAATTGTTTAAATTTTAGTATATACTAAGATATGATCTGTTATAATTTTAGTATTTATATATTTTTTGCTTTTTTTTGACAAAAACACTTTTCTATAACTATTTTACAAAATTTTTGGATTGTGTAAAACTAAAACAAGATATTTCATCTAACTCTTCTTCAATATCCTCACTGAACCATGATTGGCATTAACCTCTATTACTTCATTATTTTTCAGATATTTTGTTGCAATTTTTGTTCCCACAACACAAGGAATGCCTAACTCTCTTGAAACAATTGCTGCATGGCAGGTTATACCGCCTTCATCGGTTATAATTGCTGCTGCTTTTTTCATACCTATAACATAATCAGGTGAAGTCATAACTGCAACAAGGATATCATTTTTGTGAACCTTATAAATATCGCGTGGATTTAATACAACCTTAACTCTGCCAACTGCCCTGCCAGGTGAAGCAATAATTCCATCAATCTTTATTGCGTCTGCTCCTGCTTCAATTTCTTCTTTCATTAAAGAGTCAAACTTCTTCTGTGCTTCTTCAGATTCATAAATCTTTGCAGTTCTACCTTTCCAATAAACTAGACAACGCTTTGTTCTTGATTGAATTTTCTCCCTATTTGGCTTTTTGCTGCTAAGCAAATATTTCTTTGTCTCGTCGGGCAGCAAATATCTTGCTTCAATTGTTGTTAGCCCTAATCTCTTGCCAATTTCCCCCATAAGCGGCATGATATATAAATGAGATTTAGTAAATTCCTCTTTTTTATAATCCATCAAAAATGCGCAGTCTCTTAACGCAACAAATAACTTTTGATGATTAATGTCAATATCCAACTTCTTTGCTATTATCTTTTGATTATTGACAAGGTTTTTAAAGTATTCCTTTGTTTTTCTAAGCCTTTCTTCAATATTTCCATCTTTTAACATCGCCTTTAATGTATTCAAGAAATAATCCTTGCTCCATGTTGATACACCATAGTCAAACGGAACCCATTCATATTCATTTGTATGTTTGTTGATAAAATTATTAACTGTACAATTAACGCCATATTCTTTTTTTTCTTTTTTTAACTGGGTTTTTATTTTTGGTATATCTTGTGTCACAAATAGGTTTAATAATTCTTTATTTTTCTTAATAATCATTGCTATCTTAAGAAGATCCCTATCTTCTCTTTTAATGAAAGACATTTCCTGCGGTGAGACAAGCAGATTATAATATTCTGTAAGCTCTTTTTTATTTGCAGTCTTTGTTGTAAGATATTTCTGTAGGTAACTGCCTAAACTCTCATTTAATCCTAATGTAATTGGCTCTCCATATGTATAAATCTCGTCGTAAAGATTAATGTACTTAAGATATGATTCCCACAATTCTTTGTTGCTCTTTTTTGAAAGGTCTGCTTTATAAAATTTTAGTGAAAATTCAACCAGCAGAGGCACTGATTCAATAAACTTTTTTCTTAATTTGTGAAGATACTCTGGATCTTTCTTTACAATGGAAAATGCTTTTTGCGCAGCTTTATCTAATGCATCTTTCATGGCATACCAGTACATCACTCTGTCTTTATAAAACGCGATAGTATCTTTGAATGAAATTCCACCCAGAACCTTTTTCATTGTATCGCTGTAGATAATACCAATACAATGCGCCATTGGCGAAACATGAATATGCGTCTTTGTCTGTGCACAGATCCATTTCATAATGTCAACCCCCTAAGTTATATCAATAACTATAATCTCTTTAAATCAATAACTACAAACTCTTCAGCCATCTCATCAGCATTCTCACAGGCACTCCTGTTGCGCCTTTTGGGTTGTATGAATTGCCTTTACTTGCCCATACAGTTGCGCCAATGTCCAAATGCGCCCATTTATTCTCGCCGACAAAATTCTTCAGGAAAATGCCGCCTATAATTGTTCCTGCTTCGCCGTTTGCAGCGCCCAGATTTTTCAGGTCAGCAATATCGCTTTTTATGTCGTCTTCATACTCTTTTATCAATGGCAATTGCCATGCTAATTCATGTGTTTCTTCTCCTGATTTGATTAAATTATTGACTAAATCCTGGTCATTGCCCATAACAGATGTGCATTTTGAGCCAAGCGCAACTAATGCTGCGCCTGTTAATGTTGCTATATCAATTATATAATCAGGCTTGGAAGTTGAGGCATAATGCAAAGCATCTGCTAAAATAAGCCTGCCTTCTGCGTCAGTATTCTCAACCTCAATAGTTTTGCCGTTTGCAGCTGAGATGACGTCGCCGGTTTTCAATGCAGAACCAGAAGGCATATTTTCCACCAACGGCATTATTCCTATAAGTTTCACAGGCAGCTTTAATTCAGCAGCAATTTTTATCACACCTGCAACTGTTGCGCTTCCTGCCATGTCGTCTTTCATGTTAGTAAGATAGTTTGATGGCTTAAGATTTATTCCGCCAGAATCAAAAGTAACTCCTTTGCCGACGAGAGCAATGGTTTTCTTTGATTTCTGCGGTGTATATGCAAGCAAAACCAGCTTTGGCTTCTCCTCACTGCCTTTTCCAACCCCAATTATGCATCCCATTTTTTCTTTTTTTATTTGATCAAATTCCATAACCTTAACTTTTACTTTAGTTTTTCTGAATGTTTCTTTTATTACTTTTGCATATATCTCCGGCGTTAAAATATTTGAGGGCTTATTGACGAGGTCTCTGACGAGATTAACATTCCTGCAGATGATTTCTGCCTCTTTTATTACATTTTCAATGAGGTTAATATCAGATGAAACCTGCGGGATAATCAGCAATGACTCAATCTTCTTATTTTTCTTTTCATCATCTTTTTTCTTTGTTTTTAATTCATCATAAGAATATGCACCCAGCAGAAATCCTTCAACAAATGCCTTTGTTGCATCATCTATTGCAATATTTTTCAGGCTGTAACCGAAATTAAGGAACGCGACATTAGACATTGAGTTGGAGGTGCAAAAGCCGGCTAATTTCCCGCCTAATAATCTTATCTTTTCCTGATCCATTTCCTCAATCTTGCCAACTCCGGCCAATAATATGCGCCTTAATTTTATTCTGGCTGGTGTATAAAAAAGATTGAGCTTGTATTCTTCGCAGATATCTTTATTCTCATAAATGGTCTGTGTTAATAATTTGTTAAGAATATTATCAAGCTCGAGAAACAATGTCTCTGTGTTATGAGTATCTTTAAACACAGGTATTATTAGTACATCTTCATTTAAGTTTTTAACAATGCTTTCTTTAACGCTTATTTTCATGATATCACCTTTCTTAATTTATTTTATAAGTTCTTAATTAAAAATTGTTTATCCTACAAATCCGACCACTTTATGCTCTGCTTCGCTACGCTTGTGCAGAGTTTTTTTTGTGTATCTTCTTGAGTATATGAATATATTCTTTTCTAATAATCTTTCTCATATAAGTGATATTATTATAATTATCCTTCTGATTATTATTCTCATTTATATTTATCCTTATTATTATTTATTGCGTTCGTTATCTCTTTTAAAATTGTTTTGAACTCTGGAACGTCCTTAACATAATTTCTCATTTCTTTTTCCCATATATTTTCTTTTTCCTTTAATTTATCAATAAATCTCTTCATCTCAAATTGCTCTTTATAATACTCTAATTTTTTATTTATGAACTCCAACTGAAATTTAGCCCCTCTTTTTAAAATAAATCCTAAGTCAAACACATCTCTCGGTTTATTCCTTGTCATAATTGCTCTTACTTTCTCCGCAAGTATTTCTTCCTCATCCATGATCATTATGGTGTAAGGTTGTAGATCATTGTATCTAGGCATAATCTCCTTAAATTGTGGCTTAAGCAAAATGCTTTCCCGCTGGCTAATCTCAATTTTTAGATTACAAATACTCATTTTGGTGCCAATGTATAATGGTCCATTTATCTTGAGAATAAATGTTTTACCTATTGTTTTCTTTTCCTCTACTTCTGTTTTATAGCCAAAATCACTTATATCACTGCTGATTTTATTAATAATCTCATTTATATTATTTTCATGGACTTGTGTAAAATCAAGGTCAATACTAAATCTGTTCAACCCATAACCTTTTTGTAGTGCTGTTCCTCCCTTAAATATATAACTGTTTCCAGAATGCTTTGAAAAAAAGATAAGGAATAAATGCTGAATATAATCTATCTCTGCTTGTCCAAGGTTTAACCCCAATACATTGCAATATTTTACAAGTTCAGTTTTGATTATCACACAAACACCTCATTTTTGATTATACTAAAAGACCAAAATAATCGTACTTTATTTTGGTCTTTTGTATATACAAAAGTCATTAATTTGTTCGAAAATTAATGACTTTTAGTATATATCATTCAAACACATCATTTATGTTGAGTTTCCACTTTGATGAATTCTTTTTAGAGGTTTTCATAAATGGATTTAATAAGTCATATCTTTTGTTTAATTTGTGCTTTACTTTTTCATAAATATCTATACCATGTAGTTCCAAAAGATAACCTAACCTTTTTAGAGTTATAATTGAATTCATCCTTAATCCGTATTCTAAAAGTTTATTTATGTCTAACTCTTTATTTTCAAGTGCTTCATAACTTTCACTTATTGGGCAGTATTTTGGAAGGTATAAAGAATCTATTATGGCCTTTTCTGGTTCAGCAATGAAGATATATTTATCTCTAAATCGTTCTCTTTTATAACCAAATATTCTTTTATTCTTAAAAGAAATAAAGTTTACCTTAATATTCCCTATGTTCATTTCTTTTTTAGGGTTTTGGCAAACTATTTGAGCAATTATGGGGATTTGTGTAGTGAACCCATAAATATAATATGCACCCATGAATGAGATATATGAAGGAAAGACAAGGTTCGAGGCAATCTCAAAGGGCTCTTCAGATAGCGCATATTTCCCTTTTTCTATTTCAGTTATAATATTCTTTTGTTTAAGGCGATGAATATACACTCTTGAATATTCTTTGCTTTTTCCTATAATTCTAATTACATCATTGAATGATAAAACAGGAGACTGAAACTGTTCTATTTCTTTTAGAAACGTGATGGCTTGCATATTTGTACTATAATTTATTACAGCTATTTAAACTTTTCGATTATACAAAGTAATCAAATTTGATTACTTTGAGCTACTGAAATAGTTTATTTATACTATTTATATGATTATAATTAGCAAAAATGATAATTATGATGGAATAGAAAGATTGAATGTCTGCTTTTTCTAAGTTTTGCGCTTATTTTTTGCACTTTTAGTATAATGTGAAAGTTCAGATATCTTTCACCATATACACACCTTCCAGTTTATAACCTAACCTTTTATAATATTCTCTTGTGCCTATGGCTGAGATTACAATCATTTTGTTTTTTTCGTGTGTTTTTACGATGGATTCAGCTTTTTCTAACAATTTCTTTCCCAAACCTTTGTGCTGTGTAGCTGTTGCATTTTCTTCTGTTTCTGCTTTTTTGTTTCCTTTTCCGCTAATCTCAACTGCTTCGCCGAATACATGCAGTTCTCTTATTAATGCAGAATCTTTGGTTATTTCTTTTCTCAATTTTCCAAATGATTTAAATTTTCCAAATAATTTATGCGTATCCTGATGTATATCTTTGCTAGGAAATCTTAATCTGCAGAATCCTAACAATATATCCTGCTCAACATCTTCACAGCTGATAAAGAATTCTTTGCCTTTGCTTGCGCTGTATTCTTTTACAATTAATTTAATTTTTTTTGGTGAAACTCCTGTTTTTTTAAAGACATGGCCGACTTCTCTGCATCTTATACATCTGCATTTTATTCCTTTTTTGTTTCCTTTTTCGCTCCTTTTTTCGTTCATGAGCTTTTCAACATATTGCCTTAAATTAGTCTTATCAACACCTGCTTCTGTCAAATATGTTGGAATATCTCTCTGTACCCTCATTATCCTTACATAAGTTGGCACATATTTCTTGAATTCTGCAATTAATCTTGCAGCAGATTCTGTTGTTATCGGCTTAAATCTTCCCTGTTTCCATTCTTCATACAGTTTTGTGCCTTTCATGACCATGCACGGATAAATTTTCAGCATATCTGGCCTGTAATTCTCGTCTTTAAACAATGTTTTTAATGAGTTCAAATCTTTGAGATAATTCACACCAGGTAAACCAGGCATCATATGATAATTAATTTTAAAACCTAAATCTTTGAGAAGTTTTGTTGCAGCAATTGATTCTTTTATTGTGTGTCCGCGGTTTATTTTCTTTAAAACATCGTCGTAAACTGTCTGCACACCTAACTCAACCCTTGTTGCCCCTAATCTGAGCATTTCATTTGCTTCTTTTAATGAAACACAATCAGGTCTTGTTTCAATGGTTAAGCCAACACATCTGATTTTTGCATTCTCGTTTTTCCTCTGTTCTGCTTTTAAAGAAGGCCTGCCTTTTTTCTTAAGCACTAATAATTTTTTCTGTATTGCTTTTGTTCTTTTCTCGTCGCCAACATTGCCGGGAAGAAGAAAGAAAGTTTTGAATTCAATTAATTTGAACTTTTCATTTTTGTCAAAAAACATCCCGCTGAAATCATTCAATGCCTTAAATGCATACATTATAAACTCTTCGCAATATCTTTTTGGCATTGCTGTGAATGTCCCGCCCATTATTATTAATTCAATCTTGTCAAAATTATGGCCAAGAACAACATACTGCTCAAGTCGGTTCATTGTTTCCAAATAGCTGTCAAATTTATTTCTTATTCCTCTCATTGTCGACGGCTCTCTGCCTGTGTATGACTGGGGAACATCTCCAAATTCGCTGTTTGGTCCGCCGGGACAGAAGATGCAGGGTCCAACGGCTTTAAAGTTTGATGGCCTGACAGCTTGACAGCTTGAAAGTGCTGATGGTTTTTTCTCTTTCAAACTTTCAAGCTTTCTAACTTTTAAACTTTTTTTAGCATGCGGACATGGATATGGTTTTGTCATCAATGCAATAACACTTACACCAGAAATTGTTCGTGTTGGCTTTACTTGTAAATATGTTAATTTTGGCAGGTCTTTCTCGTCTGCATTTAAAAGAATCTGAATATTTGTTGGCATCTCTTTAATCTTATATTTTTTACATAAATCCATCTTTAGCCTGTTGACTGCTTTCTCTGGCAAAGGTTTTTGGGTTAAAAGGGATATTAACTCATTGAAGTATGCTTTATTTGAAATCATATACACAAAAGATGGAAGTTGAGTTTATAAATTTAATCAGGTAAAAAAGCTATTCCAAAAACTTTATAAAAAAACTAAAAACACATGTATCAATGGCGAAAACCTCAACTTCAAAGAAAAAATTAATTCAACCAGTTTCACTAAGTGACTTAGCTGACGTGTCTTTTGATGAGTCTGGCAATCTAATCTTTCTTCCTAAATCAGTTAACGGATTAGATGAAGGAGAAACAGAATCATATAATGAAAATTATGGTGCATCATATATACTTGGAACTGGAGAGTTTGATGAGGATAGTGATGAGATAGATGAGAGTGATGACCAAGATGATGATAAAGAACCTGACGAGAAAGTAACTCCTGAAGGATTGGTTGCTCTTGTAAAAAAAGGCGCATTTATTTTTTATCGCTGTAATGTTTGTGAAGCATTAAATGTTGGTAAAACAGTTTATGCAGGGGGCACATACGACCTAAATTTAGTAAGATCTCATTATCATATTTTACCTTTTCAAGACAAGCCAAAACTGGTTATTCTTGATGTATATTTATCGAGAGAATGCATGTTGGAAGCAAAAGGGAGAAATGTGTGTTTTACTTCTGAATATCAATCTTTAGAATTAACCAGATGCCCAAGGATAAGACTGTAACAGTATTTGTTTAACATTGGGCACAGTCACGCATTCACAAATAAAAGTAAGAGAGTTAGATGGTTTGAAGGTAAGAAGGTACTACGAAATGTTGCGACAGAAATTAGCCGTTATAATCAAACCATCTGACCTTCAGACCTTCTTACTTTTATATTCATGAGACGTGGGACTGCGTCCCACAAACGGGTTGAGAGCGAATAACGTGCTATGAGCAAAAAAAAAGATGAACAATAAAACCAATTCACCCTTCGCACTTCTTCACAATATCATTCCATCTTTCATTAACTGTTTTTTGTATCTGCTCAAGAATTCCTTTGTTTTCTGGCCTGAATAAATGCTTGAATCTGCCCTGTGTTTTTAGATATTCAGTTACTGGAACATCTTTTGCTGGCTTGTAATTTATCTTATATTTTCCATTCTCTATTTCATACAACGGCCAGAATTTTGTTTCAACAGCTAATTTTGCTATATCAATAGTCATATCTGTTGGAAATTTCCAACCAAGTGTGCAGGGCTGCAATACAACAATAAACGAAGGCCCTTCTGTATTGAATGCTTTTTCTGCTTTCATTGAAAGATCAATTAAATTATGGACAGATGCCTGCGCCAGATACGGAATATGATGCGCTTCGACAATTTTCATAATATCTTTTTTCCATTCTTCTTTTCCATGGTGAATTGTTCCGTCTGGAGTTGTAGTTGTTGTTGCACCAAGTGGTGTCGACGAGCTTCTTTGTATATTTGTGTTCATATAAGCTTCATTATCGTATAGAACATACAAAAAATCATGGCCTCTTTCAAGCGCTCCAGACAAAGATTGTAATCCTATATCATAAGTGCCGCCATCTCCTCCGAATGCAACAAATTTTATTTTTTTGTCTTTAGGTAATTTACCTTTCTTTTGCAATGCTTTGTATGCTGACTCAACACCAGTTATTGTCGCTGCTGCATTTTCAAAGGCAGAATGAATATAAGGAACTTTCCATGACGTGAAAGGATATATTGTAGAAGTTACTTCTAAACAGCCGGTTGCATTAGCTACAACAACAGGATTATCAGTTGATGCAAGAACAGTTCTAACTATTTGAGGGAATCCACAGCCTGAGCATGAACGATGCCCTGGTGCAAATCTTTGCGGTTTGTTGGCTAGCTGTTTTAAATTCATTTATTCCACCTTTTCTCCTCTTAGACCAATGTATCCTACTTTCTTTTCTTCGATATTACCATTAATTAAATCTTTGAAAACTTTTTCTATGTCGTCTTCAAATATATCCCTTCCACCAAGGCCAAAGATATAACTTTTTAACTTAGGCATTTCTTTATTATTTTCAGATTTATTATTAGTCAAATCGTAAATAGCATTCTTTACTTCTCCATACAAAGGCGCATTTGCGCCGTAACTTTCTGATCTGTCAAGAACTGCAATATATTTTTTCCCCTGTAATGCTTTGCTTACTTCTTCATAAGGAAATGGCCTGAATAATATTGGTTTCAGCAAACCCACTTTTCTCCCTTCTTTTCTTAGTTTGTCAATAACTGCTTTTGTTGTGCCAGCAGTTGAACTCATTACAACAACAACTGCCTCGGCGTCATCGAGCATATACGATTCAAACAAAAGATGTTTCTTCCCTGTTATTCCACTAAATTCTTTTCCAACCTCAAGATAAATCTCTTTTGCCCTGAATATTGCATCTGCCCTTTGTTTTTGCGATTCAAAATAATAATCAGTTAATTGTAAAGGGCCAACTGTCACAGGTTCATCTGTGTTAAGGAGCCATTTCCTCGGTTTGTATTCTCTAACAAAGTTTTTTACAATTTTGTCGTCATAAACCTTAATGTTTTGTATTGCATGGCTTGTGATAAAACCATCCTGGCAAACCATTACAGGCAGCATTACTTCAGGATGTTCTGCTAATTTCACTGCGAGAATAGTAGCGTCGTAAGCTTCCTGCGCATTTTCACAGAAGAGCATAATCCAGCCGTGATCTCTGCATCCCATTGCATCTGAATGGTCACAATGAATATTAATCGGCGCAGACAACGCTCTGTTGACGACAGGCATGACTATTGGCAGCCTTAGTCCAGAAGCAATCCCAACCACTTCCCACATATAAGCTAAACCAGCTGAAGAGGTTGCAGTCATTGCTCTTGCACCCGCTGCGCTTGCTCCGACGACACAACTCATAGAAGAATGCTCTGACTCTGTGCGTATTATTTCGCTGTCGACAATTCCGTCAGCATGGTATTGTGCAAACTGCTCCATGATTTCTGTCTGTGGCGTGATAGGAAATACAGCGACGACATCTGGATTTATCTGTCTCATTGCTTCAGCGACAGCATGCGCGCCGGTGAGAGCTGTAATTTTTTGTTTAGAACTAGTTAAAGTTGTTCCTGCTTTTTCTTTTATTTCATCTTTTTTATTTGTTTGATTTTTACTCATGATATTCACTCTTTGTCCTCTTCCATCTTAATACATTTTACAGGGCATACTTTTGCGCAAATGCCGCATCCTTTGCAGTAATCAAAATCAGTTTCTTTTCTTTTTAGATTATTTACCTCTTGTTTAATCTCTTTTCTTATTTCTTTTTTTGATGAGTTATTTCTAGATTCGTCATATCCTTCATTAGCAACAGGAATACAATTATCTGGACAGTAAACAACACAGAACATACAGTGTATGCATTTCTTTTTATCCCAGCACGGCCTGAACACTTTCCAGTCTCCTGTCTTGAAATCTAAAGAGCTACCTGGATTTTCTATCATGCCGCCGATTGGTATTTGCTTGTAAGTTAATTTTGCCATCTTTGTGTTTGTTCTATCATTTATTTTATTATTACCACTCGTTTTATTGTTTAGTCTCTTTTTTTCTTTCTTTTGTGTTTTGATATTTTGTTTGAATAGTTTATGTTGTTTACGTTTTTTTGTTTTATCTTTATGCTTTTGTTTCATCGTCTTTACTTTTTTGTTTCCTTAAATGCTCTTTTTATCGCTTCAATGTTTGCATTTGTTGCCTTTTCTCCAATTTTCTTTAAAAATTTCTTTTTAATAATATTTTCAACAGCGTCAAGTGTTACAATATTTGTCGCCTTAATTAACGAGCCAATCATCGGCGTGTTTGGCATATTTATACCAATTGTTTCTAATGAAATCTTTGTTGCATCAATTGTAATGCAGTTGCCGGAAAAGTTTGTCTTTTTCTTCAGCCATTCTTGTGTGTTTGAAGTGTTTACAATTAGAATGCCTTCTTTAGCAAGCCCATCAGTTATATTTATAGTGCCAACCAATGTCTGATCCAGCACTAATACCACGTCAGGATTTGTAACAGGTGCGTATGTTTTAATCTCTTTGTCAGAAATTCTTGCAAATGCCTTCATTGGCGCGCCTGAGCGCTCTGGACCATACTCTGGAAATGATTGAATAAATTTGCCTTTTTCCAAGGCTGCCTCTGCAATAAACTGCGCAGCTGTCTTCGCTCCTTGGCCGCCTCGTCCGTGAATTCTTATTTCGAAAATCTCTTTCATTAAAGAAAATCTTTCTTTTTCTTCTTTTTAAAGCTTGTGAATTAACATAAACTTATTTGTTTTTACTCGTTTTTGGCATGTCCAACCCGTTCACTAAAAAAGGTAAGAAGGTTTGAAGGTCGGATGGTTTGATGGCAGCGACTTATTTCCGTCGTACCTTCAGACCATCAAACCATATTACCATCTTACCTTTATTCGTGGACTGCGTCCCACAAACAGGTGGAGAGCAGAAAAAGACCTCAGCTAAACAAATATAAATACCTTAATCCATATATTCTATAACTACTCGTGAAAACCGAAACTCACATCACTTCTTTAAGATATGACATTTTCTCTTCTGTCTTCAATCCCCACGCGCAAAGAACAGAATTTCTAATAACCTTGTCAACAAATTTAAGCCCATATAATTTTCCAAGATGATAAAGTCCATATACCAAATCTCCTTGCGGCCACATGGCAGGGTCATCAGGGTTTATTGTCACGAAAACACCTTTGTCTAATAATTGGTCCAAATGCAGGTCTGCAACAGAATTTATGAAAAAATTATAATTAGAGATTGGGTTAGATTCGAGCCTTACACCATTTCTTACCATCATTTCAATTAAATCATAGCCCCTATAAAAGCGCTTGTGCAATTGTATTGCGTGGCTGATTCCATGCGCCTGTAAAAGTGTAAGCGACGTGTAAATGTTTTTCAGATTTTCTTCTTCTGAGCACATTTCTCCTGCGTGAAACGTTCTTTTTAATTGTGTGCCGAATGTGAGCTTAACAGCCTCATAATGTTTTTCAGGAGGGTTGCCATTTTCAACACAAGCAAGATCAATGCCCAACACTTCATTTCTAAAACAAAGTACAGCGTTAACTATATCTATTGCCCTTTCTACATCAACTTTTCTGTCAATGCTGGCAATAAGCCTTGTTGTAACACCTGTCTCTTCCCTGCCTTTTGCAAGTCCTTCAAGAGCATATCCTATCACTTGTGTTAAACTTAATCCTTGTGTTAGATGATACTGCGGTGCAAATCTTACCTCAGCATAAGGTGAATTTTGCGTTCTTAAATAATGGCTAAGAGCAACGCAGGTTTCAACAATATCATCTCTCGTCTGCATAAATGAGATGGGAATGTCAAAAACATCATTAATGTGATATTTACTTAAAAGACCATATTGAAATTCTCTTAGTTTTTCTTCTGAATCAATTATTCTTTCTTTCTCAGAACTATAACTTATTTCTTGTTCATTAGCGTCTTTTTTCGGCAGTTTCAATACCCTTCCTCTTTTCTTTGCCATTGAAAAAAGAGTACCTACAGGTATAGAGCCGTCTATATGCAAGTGAAGCGGGAAGGTTTTTTTCTTTCTCAGTGCTTCAAGATACTCATTGTCGTCTATTGTTAAAGGCAGTTTGTTTGGCATTTTCATGGAAAATTGACGTTGATTTATAAATATTATAGATTGTTTTGCAGAAAAAATAGATTTATTCAGTTCTTGGGCGAAGCCACATGTCTTACTATTATTAATTTATTTATTTCTTACCTGATTGGACACGTATATGATGATTTATTTTTTTCTGTTAGTTTATTGTAAATTTAATTAAAATAGTCTCATTTAAATTTATTGAAAATTAAAATAAATTGATTAAATTTTCAATTTTTCATATTAAATACTATTTAACAAACTTAAATTACATTTAATCTGAAATATACTAAAAGTGTAAAATAATCGAACATTATTTTACACTTTTGTATATACAAAAGTGATTAATTTGTACGAAAATTAATCACTTTTAGTATATAATCTTGCAGATTAAATACGACTTAATAAGAAATTTTTCATTTAATCTGCAATAATACACATTTCTTAAAAAACTTAAAAAATAATCATAGGACGGGGGACTGCGTCCCTAGTTACGGGTTGAGAGCGGTCAAAAAACATTAATCAGCTAAACAAATACAAACAACATTATATCACTCTATCCCTTTTCTCTCTTCATAATCATCAAAACATTTCTGTTCGCATTGTTCCTGCGTTTCAATTAAGTTTGGCGAAGAACACTGGCTCATACACGTTTCATATTTTAAGTCATACCCTTCAACCTGCTGGTAAAGAAGCGATTGTTTGACATTGTATCCTAAATAAATTGCAAATCCCACTATGAAAAGCAAAATAATGGCTGCAGCGACATAAAACTTCTTTATTGGGTCCATACTATGTTTCTTATTCAGAATATTTATATATTTTACCTTTAATTCTCTGATTTATGGTTTTTTCAATTGGATTTAAAGCAAAAGGGCATGAAAATTTGTTAGGCACACACAGAAACACTTTAGAATTTACCAAAGATACCAATCTTACAAAGAGAGGAGACTGTATTATTGGCGTTGATAGTGATTTTTCGCTGGAAGAACTGAAAAAATTAAAAGGCAAGATTAAAATTGATATATCTGTTTCTGATATTCACGGCAAATTGATTTCTGATGAATTAACCGCTGAAATCAATGAAGAATTTAATGATCCTCATGAACTTGTTGTAAGAAAAACAGAGTTTAAGGATAAAAGAACGTTTGCAATAAATGCGTCAAAGGCAGCGAAAGATATAAAACGTGAATTAATTGAGAAACTAAAAGATCCGCAGACTATAATTAAAATTCAAATAGAAAAAACAGATTAAACAAATTATTAAACATGAAAATCCAATTAAGTAACAGCGAGGTAAAAGAATTAATTAAATCTCTTGAAACTAATTATCTTCTTAAAGAAGTCATAAACAAGAAAGATATTGTTATTAAAGAAGAGAACCTGCTCAAAGTTAACAACAAAGTTTTATTCTTTTTTTATAAAGAAGATAAAGTGGAGAAATTAACTCCAACACTTAAACTTGTTCTTGAATTAGGCGAAAGAATAAAAGGAACCACTATCAAAACAATAATTGTTGATAAAGGCGCTGTTAAATTCGTTGTAAACGGCGCAGATATAATGAGGCCAGGTATCACTAAGATTGACGAAGGGATACAAAAAGGCGAGATAGTTGTTATACTGGAAGAAACGCACAAAAAACCGATTTCTATCTGTGTTTCTGAAGCATCCTCAGAAGAGTTAAAGGCAATGACACATGGTAAAGCCTTAAAAAACATTCATTTTGTTGGCGATTCTGTGTGGAAAAGCAGTTAAAACATAGAAATAATTTTATACTTTAACTGGGTTCTTTCACTACCTATTTGTTACTTCAAGGTGGGGGTAAACATAAACTTTATAAAGCGTTTTGCTTTCCCAAGGCACTATGTCAAACGTGGTATTGAGAAAGCCTATAGTGACACCTGTAGATGAGAGAATATCTAATTTAATTACAAATGAGGCTACACCATCAGATGAAAAAAGAAAACTTCTTGAAGATATTCTCAAAGTGGTTTATCAAGGCCAAGAATCAAAACCAGAAGGCGAAGATAAAGAAATTATTTTTTATGCTTTAGAAGACATTTCTAAAAGATATGAAGAAAGCAGGAATAGAAAAAGCGGTGCTCTATATGTAAATCATCCAATTTCTGCTGCGAGGGTTGCTGCTTTAACAGGAGATACAATAGATGTTCTCGCTGCATTATACCATGATACTGCTGAAGAATATACTGAAAGAGAACATAGAAGATTTATTCGTGAGCAAACTGATTCTGTTAGTAAGCGTATTAATTTATTATATGAATCAAAAGCAAAAGAAGCATTTAGCAGAAGTTGGAGTCTTTTAAAAGAAAGACAGAGAAAAGTTATCAGAAAATCAATTAAAAAAGATATAACCCATATCAGAGAACAAGCAGAGAGAGCAAAGACAAAATTCCTTTCCCAAGAGCCGGAATCAGTAAGAAAATACTTAGTTAATTTAGAACAGGATTTCAGTACAGGTTTAATTTCGCGCGGAATTGGCGAGGAAAGAGCAAAAGCAATCAGTAAAGAACTTGCATTAACAGTTTCTGCACTAACAAGAAATGTTGATGATAACTATTACAAAGCAATTGATAAAATCATATCACCACGTGATGAACTTTCACCTGAAACAAAGTTTAGGGGTGTGCTGGCTAAATTCTCAGATTGTTTGGTTAACACAGAGATTGTCGACGACAAAGTTTATGCGCTTAAATCCTTAGTAGAAGCTGTAAGATCAAATGATACAACATCAATGGAAGAATTTGCCAAATTGACAAGAGAAGCAAATAAAAGACATAAAGAAGAGGACAAAACAGGAAGAGTATTGGGGCATAAAAGAGTGTACAGAATATTCAAAAATTATTTCCTGATAAATTCTTTCAGAACTTATAAACATCACATGCATATTTCTAATGTTTTTAATCAATTAGTAACTCAAGGGCTTCTGGAAAGAGCAATGGTTGGAGAAGGCTTATTGGAAGATATGATAAAACTTACTGACAATTATTACAAGCATAAAAACATTGCAGGAGTGCAAGAAGGTAATTTATTTAGAGCTTTAGAAACTTTGAGACTGTTTTCAGGAGAGGTCGACGCCCAATATATGTTAAGTGAACCAGAAGAAAGGCGTAATTTTGTTCATAGATGTGTTAAATCAGGTTATTTCAGGTATATTCAAAATGTTGACGAGCTTGGCGTGGTTATTCAAAGGTATGCGCGAGAATCAAAAGAGTTTATGAGAGTAAGAGATACTCTCGAATTACTTGAAGAAGCATTAATTAAAAGAAACAAAGATTGCGCAAAAGCCATTCTTGATCATTTAGTTAGTTATCATCCGCAGGTAACCCCGCAGAAGGTTGTTGATATTTTAGAAAGAAACAGAAGTTATATACATGCAAAAGGATATGACTTTGTAACCCTTCCGTCTGATTCAACAGTAGAAATAGAGAAAAGTGAAGAGGATGGTGAATTAAGGGTGCATTTAGTCAATGGCACAAGAAAATCACTTGAAACACCAGACGGACTTATTGTTATGTTTATTGATGCTAAGGTAAAAGGAGAAGATACAAGGCTTGATGAATTATATTCCAATAAAATTAATATGTTCTGGGCAGCTTTGGCAGCCAAAACATTAGGTTATAGTTATAAGCACAACCCTGATTATGTTCTCACTGGCTTAGATACGAAAGGAGCGCATCCAACAGGATCTATTACTAAGTAGATGAATTGTTGTTTTGTGTAGTTTTGATATTTTTTATTGTACTAATTTTAAACTTTTTTTTGTTTCGTTCCTGGGCGAAGCCACCAGTCTCACTATTTTAATTAGTTTATTTCCTACCTGATTGGACACGTATATGATGATTTAGTTTTTTCTGTTAATTTAATTACACCTTTCTTAAAAAACTCTAAACTAAAATCATAGGACGGTGGACTTCGCCCTTAGTTACGAGTTGAGAGCGGAATAAAAATATTAAGAAACAGGAAATCTGCAAACTCAGTTAAACAAACACAAAAATGATTATTCTCAACATTATTCAATCTTCACACTTTATTCTTCTTTCTTTTGGTATATGATTAAGAATTATTCCGTCCTTTAATCTGCCGCAACCGAAGAAATCATTTTTATATTTCACTATTACAAACGCATTTTCTTGCTTTGTATTTTTCTGTTTTGCAGTTATTTGTTTGTCTGGTTTATCGCTTTCTGATTTGTCATTAATCTTAATTTCAATATCATACCCCCTTATCCATAATCTCATCAGTCCTTCGCTGATTTCCACAACATTTTTTGTTGCAAATGGGCCGATAATCTGCGAGCCTTCAATACTTAATCTGATTTCATCCTCTTTATTATTTTCATTCTCTTTCAGCTCTCCTAAATAAAGGCCAAGAGAAGATATGTGCAATACATCCAGATTGATACTTGCTACAGAAGGGTCTATTATATTTATTTTGTTATCTCCATTAATCATAAACACATAATTAAGTTTCTCTTCATATCCTTTTTTTAGCCCATACTGTGTTTTAAGAACTTCAAAAATCTCTTTGATTCTTTTCCTGTTTAAAAAATGCAGTTGTGCCATGTTTTTTTATTATAAATTATTATTAATTTGTAAGTTGGAAAGCAAAGCTTTCTAACTTCTCAGGAATCTCTGATTCCCTAGATATACAAAAGCACAAAATAATGTTCGATTATTTTGTGCTTTTAGTATATTTATTTACTTTACATTTACTTATCTAAACGCCCCAGACAGGATTACTCTTCCTCATTATTTCTGCAATCTCGTTGAGAATCTCTTTCTCGTCAGGAGATAAGTACTCTTTGTAACTTTTTAATTTTCTAAACTCTTCCTCTGTGATAGAAACATATAATATGTCGCGTTCATGAATCTGCCTACCGACAGTTACCCCATCCATTGCAACAGCCAGCTGCTCTCCGCGTTTAGCTTCTGAAGCATTATCTTTTCCTGATTTCATAGATTTAACTTTCGTGATTACCACGCCGTCAAGTTTCATCAATTGAACACCAACCTTAATAATGCCTGCCATGACCTCTACGCCGACAATAGCAGGATTTAGCTGCCTGAAAGTGTGGTTTGGCAGGATTTGGAATTTGCCGCCTCTTGTTAATTTATCCAAACCTTCTTTTTCTATTCGTTTCTTTTCATTTCCTTTCCATAATTCATAATCTTCTATTAACTGGTAAATTACATTGCTTGTTAAAATTTTCATGCCTGTTTCCTGCAGAGATTGCAAATATGACTGTGCGTCGCTGTTTGTTGAGACATTAAATCCAATCACCACTTTTAATTCTGGCTTTGTGTTTGCTTCTGCTTCCATTATATCTTTTTTAGTGATATTGCCTATCTGCGCTTTTCTTATTGATACTTTCTTTTCTTTCAATAAAATTATCAATGCTTCCAAAGAACCAAGAGCATCAGCCTTAATTATAACACCTTCATTGTCAGTTTCAATAATCACTTGTTGTATCTCTTCCTGAATTTTCTGTTTGGTTTCTTCCAAAGAATCCTCTTTTCCGAGAACACACAACGGCATTCCGGCAATTGCTTTATCTAATTCTGGCGCAGAAATCTTCACGCCGGTTGCAGCGCAAACCTGCTTGACATTTTTGAACTTGCTTTTTTTATCTCTCATCTCTGAAAGAGGGGCAGGCTCAAGCAATGCCCTTACTTTTGTGACAATTGGCTTATCAAGACCGCCTATTATTATTGTATCATTGACTTTAATAAATCCTTCATAGATAATAACGTCGACAGTTTTTCCCAAGCCTGGCTCTTCTTTTACTTCAAGAATACTTCCTTTTGCGCCTTTGGTGACGTCGCATTTTAAGTTGTTTGAAAGATATTTTTGCGATAAACCAGCTAAAACCATTAATAATTCCGGCAAACCTTCGCCTGCTTTTGCAGATATAGGCACAATAGCAATTTGTTTGGTATAATCACCAACTCTGTCAAATCTTTCACTTTCAAAACCAAGCTCGTATAATCTACCGACGAGTTCATACATCTTTTTCTCTATCTGTTCCTGCGTTGAAACGCCTTGTTTAGAAATGTTCTCCAGCAATGCAGTGCCCTGAGTGCCTTGCGATTTCCAGCCGAAAATCATATCTATTTTATTAGCAGCGACAATAAATGGTGTTTTGGAATTTTTTAGGATTTCAATAGCTTCAATTGTCTGCGGCTTAAATCCTTCGTTTATGTCGATAACAACTATTGCAATGTCAGCTAAATTTCCCCCTCTTTTTCTCAGATTAGAAAATGCAGCGTGACCAGGTGTATCAATGAATAATAAACCAGGGATTACAAGAGTTAAGCCAAGTTTTTTTAGTAAATTTCCGCAGATTCTGTTTATAGTTTCAGCAGGGATAATTGATGCGCCGATTGCCTGTGTAATCTTTCCAGCTTCTCTTTCAGTTACAGAGCTGTGCCTAATTTTATCTAACAAAGTTGTTTTTCCATGATCAACATGGCCCAATACTGTTACAATCGGCTGTCTAATGATTTCTTTAGGCATAGACTAGAAAAAAGCAAGGCTGTTTTTAAATGTTGTTGTGGTATTCTTGTATGTGTTAACTGGCAGCACTTGTTAGTTATAGTTATTACCTAAATTTATAGCACTTTGCACATATTTATTAAACTCTATAAATCTTTATAAGCAGCGCTTAAATTCACACATAAGATGGTAACTGTAAGAAAAACAAATGATGTAAATACACATGATGTCAAGATCGCAATTATTGGCGGTTCTGGCATAGGTGACAGCCTCGAAGGTTTAGGTGAATTTAAGAGATTTGACACGCAATATGTTGAGCCGAGAGTTGAAGAGGTGTGGAAACGAATGGGTGTTGAATTAAATGGCTGCTGCCGTAAAGGTAACATTCATAATTCCATAGTTCCTATAACTATTTTTACAGAAGATAAACAAGCATCCGGGGTGGTTAAGTTTCAATCAGAAGATGATTTCCTTCTGCCTGGTGTAATTGAATACAAAGAAAGAGATGGTGTTATATTCATTCCAAGACATGGTCATAGTGTAAGATATGGGCCTTCATGCTCACAATATGCAGCTAATTTAATCGCAGCGAAAAGTCTCGGCGCAAATGTGGTTATTGCAACCAGCGCAGTTGGAAGCCTCAGACAAAATACAATAAAATTGGAAGAGCTGGTTGTTCCCCATGATTATATTGATGAAACAGGAAGAAATGATAATATTTGGGGTGTTGGGTTAGTAATACATTTTAATCCAAGACCTGCATTTTCTGAAGGATTAAGAAAAATCTTAATTGACTGCGCAAAAGAGGGAAATTATTTTAATAATGTTCATGAGCATGGTATTTATGTAACAATCCCTGGCGATAGATTTAGCTCATCAGCAGAGGGGATGAAAAGATCAACTTATGCAGATATTATTGGCATGACAGCTAACCCTGAAGCGCAGTTTGCAATGCAGTTAGGAATGGAGTATGCAGTTGCAGCATTTCCTGTTGATTATGATACTGATGCAAACCATGAGCATGGTACTTTAGAAATAATGAGACTGTTGTCTGAACCACATAGAGTTCCTGCATATCTTTCAAACGTAATTCAAAGAACAAAAGATTACGTTGCAGAGTGGTATACACAAGGAATAAAATCTATTGATCAATTAAACGGTGGGTTAATTCCTTGTAATTTGGGTTTAATACAAAATCCACATCTGCGTAAAATTGCTAAAGAGTTGGTTAGGACTTATTGCAGGTAGTGTTTTCAGTAAAATTCATATTTAGTGATAAGATTTCTGAAAATTGAAAAGTTTTAGAATATAGTTTTGACATTAACTGATAAAAGTATATTTCGTTTATATTTTAACTACTAATAAGGGGTTACAAAAACAAAAGATTTATATACTAGTTCCTCCATATAATGTGTTATGGTACAATATAATGCTGAAGAAGATAATGAAAGAATAAGAAAGGCGAAAGAATCAAGACTTGTAAAATTGATTTGGTTAGCTTCTGGTGGATTTTTATCTATATTTTCTACTGTATTGTTAGGTGAAAACGCAGTTGATTTTTATAAAGATGCATATAGAGAATGGCAAAAACCAACAAAGGCAATAGAACAATCAGTTGCAAATCCAGAGCCACCAAAAAATCCTTTATTTGAAGATTCAGGAACTCAAAACTCAGGAACTCAAAAAGGAAAACAATCACCACAAAAAAAAGGAAGTAAAGGAAGTAAAAAAGCACAAGCACCTATTTCATCTACAACATCTCATCCTACAACTAATCATCCTACCACCGCCCCTTCCCCTTCTACAAATCATACAACCACACAAAAACCAGCTCCAAAATCAGAGCCAAGAACTGCAGAAATGGATGATATCACTTCTATTGTCTTAAGTTATATGGCACAACCAAGATTTACAAGCTCTAACTTTACAGGACAGATAACTGGAACAAGCGCAGAATTAATGATGTATGACTTAACCGAAGGAATGGTCTATTTTTCAATACCCGTTAACAAATATAATAAACAGGATTTACAAAGATTGTCAAAAAATCCAAGTGCAATTAGATGGGGTCAAACACAGGATGGAAAATATGATGGTAGTGTTCTATTACTTGAAAAATATGGATTTAGAAAACCAGGGCATTATATTTTCAGATTTCCTTCAGTTGATTTTAGGGTTAATCCGTCAGCACAGATCAGTGTTCCTTATAAAAGTGCAACATACACCTTTTCTTTAAAAGAATTAGAAGATTTTGCTGAAAACAGAAGTATTCATGGTGGTTCTCTCAGGATTAATTTAGGAAAAAATGGTAATGGTGCCATCGAGATTGTACATAATCATGGTGCTTTTGTTGCAAAAAAAGGCGAGCCATCATTGGAAAGATTAGTAACTTCATTAGTTCCTTCTCCAATATCTAACGAGCATACTGCTCAGCGGCTTTTGGATTTTGTAACACGTGAAGTAAAATATGATCAATCAGAAGTAACAGGCGGTACTGAAGTTTTAAAAAGACCTAACGAAGTGCTGATGTCAAGAGGTTCTGATTGCAGTGGAAAAGTCATTCTTTATGCTTCTTTATTGGAACAAGCAGGAGTTGATTATAGGTTGGTTTATTATGATCATCATATATCTGTTGCAGTAGAATGGAAATATAGTTCACCTAATGGATTAGGATTAATAATAGACAATAAATTATTTTCTATTGCTGAAACTACTTCTGAAACCGGGTTTATAATAGGTGGCAGCAGGGTTAAAAATATAGATCTTAGCTCTTCAAACATCCAATATATACAAAAACCAGGAAAAGATTCAAAGTTACAAGATTTCAGAACAGGAAAAGCAGTTGAATTTTTATAAAGTATAACACTTTAATTTACTATATTCTCTTCAACCTTCTTAAACTTAAACCCATAATGTATAATTCCTTCTTCTCCTGACGCGAGAAATTTTCTAAACACCATTTCCACTTCATCACCAATTTTTATTTCAGAAACATCACAATCTGCTATCTGTGTTGTTATTTTCGGCCCTTCATTCAGTTCAATTATGGCGACACAATAAGGAGTCATTTCTGAGAATTCTTCTGGAGAAGATTTTATTTCTGTGTAAGTTAATATCTTTCCTCTTGGTTTTAATTGATGAGGTAAAAACTTCTTTGAACCGCATTCGCACAAGTATGTCTTAGGAAAATAAATCTTGCTGCATTGTGCGCACTTGTTTCCTTCTAATCTGTACCTTTCAGGATATCTTCTCCATCTGATTATTGGGCTTTCTCTGTACATTATTTCACCTTGTTGTGCTTAGATGCCACTTTTCCTTATCACTATTTGCAATAGATTATTTCAATTTATGTGCTTTTGTAACATATTATTTACTCCCAACACGTTTGTGGGACGCAGTCCACCGTCTCATGAAAAGTTTTTTACGTTTTTTTAATCGTTATAGTGGCGGACTTTAATATTCGTATTAATTTTGTTAAAGTCCGCGAATATAGTCACGGATAGGATATATAAAAATTAATGTCCGTGCCTATACATAAACTGTTCAAGTTTAAAATAAAAAAACCTAAACTTCATCATGAGACGGGTGGCTTCGCCCAGGAACTAAACAAAAACGAATACTATTATTTGTATTTCATTTCGAAAACACATGAACAACAACAGTGCTTCCGGTTCCGCCGACATTGTGCGTTAATCCTATCTGCGCTCCTTTTACCTGCCGTTTTCCTGCTTCTCCCCTTAATTGTTTGACAATTTCCCATGCCTGTTTTATTCCAGTTGCGCCGATTGGATGGCCGCAGGCTTTTAATCCGCCGCAGCTATTGATTGGAATTTTTCCGTCGAAATAAGTTTGTCCTTCTTCCATTATTTTTCCTGCTTCTCCTCTAGGAATAAGCCCTAAATCTTCAATAGCCATAACTTCTGCAATTGAAAAGCAATCATGAACCTCTGTAACATCCACTTTGTCAATACCCATCTTTGCCTGTAATAATGCTCTTTGCACTGCCTGTGTTGTTGCTGTGATTTCTGTCAATGATTTACGGGCATGCAGGCTTAATGTATCATTTGCCTGTCCGCTTCCAATTATCCATACTGGTTTCTCAAATTTTTTAGCAACCTCTTCGCTGGCTAAGATTATTGAAGCACTTCCGTCTGTAATTGGCGAACAGTCTAATAATGTTAAAGGATCTGCAATGATTGAGCTGTTGATTACCTGATCAACTGTGATTTCATTATGAAAATGAGCAATGGGGTTAAGTGTTGCATGCTTATGATTTTTTACGCTCACTAAAGCAAGCTGTTCTCTGGTTAAGCTATATTTGTGCATATAAGCTCTTGCCATCATTGCATACAATCCGCAAAATGTTAATCCTTGTGTGCCTTCCCATTCCTCGTCTCCTGCACCCATTAATCCTGTTGTTGCCTGTCTTGTCTGCACATCTGTCATTTTTTCCACGCCGTTAACCATAACAATATCAGCTTCTCCTGAATTTATTGCGTGAATGCCTTGTCTTATTGCAACGCTGCCAGAAGCGCAGGCAGCCTCGACGCGGATAGAAGGAACATTGATATTTAAAATTTCGCTTGCCATGCTGCCAAGATGGCTTTGTCCGGAAAAAGTGCTTGAGCACATATTGCCTGTGACTATCATATCTATATCTCTCTCGCTTAAACCAGCGTCTTCTAATGCAAGCAGTTGTGATTCAGCTAATAAATCTTTAATCCCATATCTCCATAACTCTCCAAACTTTGTTGCTCCGACGCCGATTATACCTACTTTCATATTATTTTACCTTTTTTAATGTGTTCTATATAACATTTATTCTACTAATTTCTAATGTATCATCTCAACCATTTGTCTGTATTGAGTATAATTGACATACACCTTATTGCTTAGGTGGTTTAATAACTTTTTGCCTATTTTCTGGGTTTCAGGCAAAAGGTCTGTTGTTTCAATAACAAAACAGTCTGAGCCACTGCCAGAACCATATGATGTAAGCAATATTCTTTGATTAGGAAGAGCATTTTCTAACACATTCGTCAATCCTAACAGGCAGCTGCCTGAATAAGTATTTCCTATTTCATGCACGACAATTCCAAATTTTAATTGTTCTTTTGTTGCACATAATGTTTTTGCTGCTGTGAGCGGGAATTTTCCGTTTGGCTGATGAAATACAATATGATCAAAATCATTAATCTTAAACCCTGTTTCTTGAAGCATTGCCTGTGTCGTCTCGATTACATGCTTGAAATAAGCTTCCTCGCCTGTAAATCTACCCATATGTGTTGGATATTTCTGTGCGTTCCTTCTCCAGAAATCAGGTGTGTCTGTTGTTTTTGATAATGTGTAGAGAATGTTTGCTGCGGTTTTTTCATTTCCTGCGTTGTCTTTGCCTGAGGTTCCTACGATAAATGCAGCGCCTCCTGCTGACGCACTATATTCTAACGCATCTCCTGGCGCGCCCTGAGAAGTGTCTGCGCCGATTGCAAGGCCATATTCTACAATTCCAGACATGACCATTCCTGATATCATCTGCAGTGCAGCTGTTCCTGCCTTGCATGCAAATTCTAAATCAGCAGCAGTAAAATTATTTCCTATACCTAATGCTTCTCCAAGAATTGATGCGCTTGATTTAACTGCGTAAGGATGTGATTCACTCCCCATGTAAATTGCGCCGATTTTTGTTTTGTTAAAATTATTAACAGCGTCATTGGAAGTATTTGATTCACTAGAAATATTATTCTCTGTTTTTGAATTATTTTTTAATAATTTTGATACTTGCTCTGCTCTGGCAATTGCAGTCTTTGCAGCTTCCACAGCGATTGTAACTGCGTCTTCATCTTTATTAGGAACTGATTTTTCAGAAATAAGCAAAGCTGATTTTAACAATTCAACATTCTGATTATTGGCAGCAGCAATATCTTCTATTTTTATTCTGAATTTAGGAATATAGCATCCAAATCCGACAATACCAATGTTTAGTTTTTGAAGCATTCTTAACACCATAAATATACTAAGTCATTCAACCAACATTTAATCTATTTAAACATTTAGTCTTTGTTTATAATGGTGGACTTTAATATTCGTATCTTTTTTGTTAAAGTCCACGTATATAGCAAAGGCATTATTAATTACGGAAATTTGGTGCCTTTGCTATAGTTCCTGGGCGAAGCCACACGTCTCATGATTTAATTTAGTTTGTTTTTCGAAATTTAATTTTTTAATAAACTCTTCGAAAAAACTTAAACTTTTCATAGGACGGGGGACTGCGTCCCTAGTTACGGGTTGTGAGCGGTCAAAAAACATTAACCAACTAAACAAATACACTTTTTACTCTCCTCTCGCTAATTTCATATGACAATTACATAATGCGTACTCATTTGCCAATACTGCAAGCAGATTAAGCTCCTGTGCTAATACTGCTGCAGCTATAACTTCTGCAAATGTTCTTGTGAGTGGGTTGGTACAGGTATTATTTATATTATTTCCGCTCTTTTCTTCTATTTCATGATTTATATTATTTTTTCTATTTTCTTTTATTTCTATTTCTTCTAAGTTTGTGCAGTTGTTTTCGCTGTTTTTCACGCTGTTGTTTCTGTTGTTTGTGAACATAATATCAAACGCTTCTTTTGCAGTTCCAAATTGAGTGCCTCCGCCAATTGTTCCGATTTCAAGACATGGTAAAGTAATACTAAATTTAAGTGCATTATTAACTCCAAGTGTATTATTGAATGAAGCAGATGCAGGCGCTGCAAAAGTGTAGCAAGTAGAGCTTTCAACAATCTGCGCAAGATCCTGTCCGGTTGCTGCGAAAATTCCTGCGATGGTATTTGCGGCGTTTGCATTGCATCCTGTTAATGAGCCCGCAAGGCTTGAGCCGACATGATTTTTCCAAAAATTTAATTTGATTATTCTCTCAGCGTTTACATTGAAAACTTTTTCAAGGATTTCATTAGAAATAATAACTGAAGCTTCTGCTTTGTAGCCTCTGCCTTCAAGAATATTTATCATTGCTGCTTTTTTGTCAGAGCATAAATTGCCGCTCAATGCCAAAAGTTTGAAACCTTTTGTTTCTGGATGTTTCTCTGAATTTAATAATTCCTGCATGATTAATGTTGTGTATTTTACAGCAGAGTTCATGCCCATTGCCTCGCCAGTGTTATATCTAAACCGCAACCAAACCTTATTTTGAATCTGAAATGCTTTCACGTCCATAAATCTGGAGTATTCTGCGTTTTCCTCGACGATTTTAGCGAAAAGCTCGTTGTATTTTCCAGTATTAATATTTTCAGAAAACTTTTGCGCAGAAAAAATATCAGGCGCTTCCAATAATGGCGCTCTTGTCATTCCATTGTATACAACAGAAGCAGCTGCACCTCCAGCTAAATTTATTGCTTTTATTCCCCTATTAAGACCAGCGACTAAAGCAGCTTCATTTGTTGCGATTGGAATATAAAATTCATTGTTTACATTGTTATAATTATTACTATTCTTATTATTATCATTATTTTGCTGGCTGTTAATTTTAACAGGACCCGCTATGCTTAATGGTATCTTTGCAGTGCCAATTTTTAATTCTGTGCCTTTAAGGATGTTGCCGTCTTTTAACCGCGAATTATTGACTAATAAACCATAATTAGCATCTTTTATTGTGTCTAATGTAATTCCTAATGTTTCTTCGAAAATTTCTGCGCGAAGCCTTTCGCTAATTTCAACAGCCTGCTGAAAATATTCGCTGTCAGAATTAAAAATATTCTGAAAGAGATATTCCTCTAACTCGTAAAGTTTAATTTTGCTGTTTTTCACTAATTCTTTTATGTCTTCTTTTTTAAGATTTTGTTCATTCATCTATTGAGGTAATTGAAAAAGGGTTATAAATCTTTTTGTTTGAGGGTAAAAAACCACTCTTTTCAGAAAAATATATATATTACTTGTTATATCAGTTGATATAACATGAAGAATATTAAACCTATTAAAAGCAAAAAGAAAGAAACAGCGCTTTGCACGAGGCAGGTTTTAAGATATCCCAGATTAGATACTGTGCTGATGGTAGAGAAATTTATAAAAAAGTATGACGGTGAATTTAAAAAGAGAGCATTGTGGGAGCATCTTCCGAAAAAGATGATGTATCAAACCTTTTGTGTGATAATTGATTATCTTTATGAAAACAGAAGAATATCTATTGATGCAGTGGGAAAGATTGGTTGGGCTTATTATCCTGAGAAAGTAAAAGAGTGGCTTAAGGACAAACATTTATTTAGAAGAAATTATGATTAATATCTGAATCTTCTTTCATATCTTTTATGATCAAACCATTCTAGTATAATACAAATGACAACAATCTCTTCATGTCCTATAAAATATATTAATCTCCACCCTTTTGGTAAGTTGTATTTCCATAGATTATCAACTGAATATTTTTTAATATATTCATAAGGGATTAATCTTTTTTGTATCTGTATTCCTGAATGTGCATCTTCTTCTAATATATCCATTGCATTGTTAATCCATTTATATAATTCGGGATTCTTTTCTTTTAGTCTTTCAAACTCTTTTTGTACTTTTTCATCAGCATATTTTATTCTTGATGGTAACATAGACTAATATATAAGACATAACTCCTTAATAAACCCATCGCCAGATTTTCCGCATGTTTTCCGACGAGAACCGAAAAGTTTTCAACTGAGACCGAAACAGTTTAAATAGCTCTAGAAAATATTCAAATTATTTGCGATGACATTTAAATATAAACATATAAAAAATATAAATGTATGAACTTAAACATATACACACAGCAACTACTTTTCTGATAAATTAGTTGCTTTTGTATAAATCTCCTGTATATATCTCTACTTCCCAAACCGTCTCTGCCTTTCTCTGAATTCGTTTAAGATGCCTGTAAACTCTTCTTTGGAAAACTCAGGCCATAAGCTTTTGGTAAAAAACCATTCAGAATAAATTGTCTGCCATGGCAGAAAGTTAGATGTTCTTGTGTCTCCGCCTGTTCTTATTACAATATCAGGATCTGAATTAAGATAAAGCTTTTCTGAAAATAATTTTTCATTTATTTCTTCAATATTTAAATCGCTGAATTTTACTTCCTCTGCAATTTGTTTTGCAGCGTCAACAATCTCTTCCCTTCCGCCGTATGCCATTGCAAAGTTTATGATGAGATTATCGTAATCTTTTGTTTTTTCAGTTATTTCTCTTATGCTTTTCTGCAAGTCAGGGGGAAAAAGATGGGTTCTGCCAATAATTCTTATTCTGATTCTGTTATTATGAATTTTTTTGTCGTCTTTAAGTTTAGTGAAATATTTTTTAAACAAAAAGAATAATGTTTTCACTTCGCTTTTCTGCCTGTTAAAGTTCTGCATAGAAAATGTGTAAAGTGTCAGTTCTTTGATTTTAAATTCTAAGCACCAGTCAACTACATCAAACAGTTTCTCTGCGCCTTTTTCATGGCCTTTTCCTGATGATAATTTAAGTTTTTTGGCATATCTTCTGTTTCCGTCCATGATTATTGCGATGTGTTTCAGTATTTTAAATTCGGATGTAATTTTATTCACCTGAATAGTTTTATTCTCTATTTTTCCTTTTGAGATTGTATTTAATGGTGATAACATGAAAAAGTATTTAAATTTTTGTTAATTTAACAGTAATGGTATGAAATCTAACCCAAAAATATTAATTGTGTTCTATTCAAGAACAGGTACAACAAAAAAGGCTGTATGGGCAATATTAAATAGTCTAACTTCCTTTATTAAATCAAAAAAGATTAATGTTGATATTGAAGAGATAATTGACACAAAAGACAGGTCAGGCGCAATAGGATATTTGTTCGCGGGAAAAGATGCGACACTGAAAAGCCTAACGAGGATAAAAAAATCGAGGTATAATTCTGCAAAATATGATCTAATTATAATTGGCACGCCTGTCTGGGCATTTACAATGTCAACGCCGATAAGGACGTATATCCTGCAAAATAAAGCTAAACTAAACCCCTCTGCAAAGGCAGCATTCTTCTGCACACAGGGCGGATCTGGAAGTGAAAGAACATTTAGGGAGATGGAAAAGGTGTGCGGAAAAAAGCCAGTTGCATTGCTTGAACTGACGACAAAAGAAGTGATGCAGAATCTAAGCGAGAAGAAAGTGAGAGGGTTTGTTGAAAGAATATTAATGTGATTAAATTTTTGCCTAATTTTACCCCGCCCCTTGAGGCGATTGGGTAATTCATTTGGTGAATTTCTTGTTTTTAATAATGCTTGTTTAACAAATACTTCCTCGTCAGACAATACGCCACAGGATGAGGATGCGTCTTTCTGAATTTGAAAAAAAAGAATAAATCCATTGTTATATGCGATGCCAGACCGATGAAATATGGAAAGATGACTGGAAAAAAATAAACCATTACTAAACTTAACGCCCAAAATTCTATGCTGTGGAAAATTAAAGTCAAATCCTCTTTTCCATTATAATCATCTTTGAAAAACTTATATGCTGTTTTCAGCGAGAAGTTTTTTTTGTTAAAAATCCACCACAAATAATGGTCAATGTCTATTAATACTCCTCCTAGAAAGACTAACAAAGATAGCCAGCTGTAAACAGGGAATATAAACACTGTTATTATCGCTGATACAATTACATGATCTTTGACGTTCATGGTTCTTTAAGTAAATTCTATTTTTATAAAGTTTGTTAAACAAAACGCTTCATCCATTATTCAGTTTTCTTAATTTTGTTTATTATTTGCAAAAAATAACAACAACAATGGCAACAGACGGCCATTTTCCTATGGAAAATGTCCTACTCGGCACCCCGACGGGGGCAACCCCCGCCTCGCCTGTGCCATTGTTGTTATTTTTTGCACTGAAACCTAATGCATGATTACTTTTTGGTTGAAGCTGATTTTTCCAATAATTTTATATATAACCAAACTAAAACCTCTATCATTAATACTAAAGGTGATATTTATGACAAAAACTGAAGGTAAGGAAAAGATTAATGTCAGCAAGGATGAGCAGGTTGGCTTTCATAAAGGCGCTTTATCAACACTTGCAAAAGAAAGGGAAGAAATGCTGAAAATTGTCCAAATTGTTGAGCAGTTAATGCAGATGCACATAAAGGCATTGAAAGAGTTAGGTGTTGATTTAGAGGCTCAGGCAAAAGATGCTATAAGCAAGGCTAAATCAGAAGGCAAAGAAAAAAAGCCAGCAAAAGATTTGGATAAATTATTGTAAATTTTTATGTTTTTTTTGTTATATTTTTTTATTTTGCAGGTTTTAATGTTAATAGTATAATGTTAATAATATAATCTGTAACATAGTGTAACACCAAGAAATTTAAAAAAACTAAAAAATCCAAAAAAAGAAGTCAGATGTAAAAATGGGATACAGATTTTTTGTTGACGGGCTTTGCAGAAAATGCGGAAAATCAGCTATGTACTTCTGTGATGCCTGCGGGCTTTATTTTTGCGATGATCATTTGATTAAAACACAGGTTCCTGATTCTCCAAAATTCTTTATATTCTGCGAAAGCTGCCTTCATAAAAAGAAAAAGCCGCTTGATCCTTACAGGCAGCATACTAATCCCAGCTTTAGGCACTAAAGTTGCTATTTTGGTTCTTTGACAATAAATCTGCCTTTAAAAACTTTAAAAAATTCTTCATGAGACAGATGGCTTCGCCATAATACTAGTTTAGAGCGTGAAACATGATTGAGAGCAAAAAAAGCAGAAAATTTATATATAAGTTTTTTATTATACGCTTATAAGAAAATACTTATTGTAACATTATCACAGAAAGAATATTAAATAAATAAAATAAAATGTTAAAGAAAGATGAATTAAAAGTTTTGAAAAGTTTATTTGATGATTTAACTACAGACTTGACTATAATGGATATTGCAAGAATTCTTAAACAAAAGTATTTTCAAACTTATATGACAATTAAAAATCTGGCTAAATCTGGTGATGTAATTATTAAAAATGTTGGGAAAAGCAATGTTGTGAAGCTTGACATTGCAAAATACAATACTAATTATATTATCGCTGAAATTGAAAGAACTAATAATATATGCAAAAAAAACACATCTGTAAAACTTGTCACAGAAGATATTAAAAGAATTAATAAACAATTTGTCTGCATACTTTTCGGGAGCCAAGTGAAAAAACCAAAATTAAAGTCAGATATAGACTTATTATTCCTTATTCCTAAAGAGTATGATTATGGAAGTTTTGAAAAAGAAGTCCGTTATGCTTTAATAGCAAGAGGAAAACTTGATATTAATATTGCTTTTGATGAAAGCCTGCATGAAATGCTGTCAAATCCAGCAAAATTCAATGTCGGCAATGAATTACTTAAAAAACACATAGTTTTATATGGTGCAGAGCATTTCCTGAACTTGTTGAGGAAGCATTATGTTGGATAAAAAACATTATAATCATCTGTAACAAACAAAAGTGATTAAAGGAACATTATGAGGGGGAAGGTAAGTGATGAATAAACCAGAATCATTGATAAGAAACTTTTCGTGGAAGTTTTATGTGGGAATTGTGTTAATTATAGTTAGTTTTACTGCTGGTGGGATAATTAAAATATTATTGCTATTATACTTAAATAATCAGATGATATGGTGGGCTTTACTTGTATCTTATTTTTTAACTTGGCTAATCTTAATATGGGGTTTGTGGTGGGTTGGAAAAGAATATGCAGATAAAATCAATCGTTATCTTAGTTATCGTTTTTATCATGAATCGCTAAGAGACGGAACGAGAAAAGTTGCAGTTCACGCACGAGATCAGACCAACCTATTTGCCAGCAAAGCTAAAGATAGAACAAAAAGCATGACTCTTACTGCTTATGATGCGACCAAGAATATACAAAATAAAGCGATAGCAAGGTCTTTTAAGATTGGAGAACAAGTTAAAAGTGGATGGAGTAAGGTTAGGCTGCGCAGAAGAAAACCCTAGGCCATTACTTAGAAAATGAAATAATAAATGAACAGTTATAACTCTTTCACAAATAAGTAGGTATTAAGCCTGCCCTTAAGTTGTCAGCTTTGCTATTATATTCGTAAGACAAAAAAGGAAGCGAAAACATTTGAAAAACTCTATGGTTCTATAGTACACTTATTCTGTGGGTTTTCGCCAAAGCTGACTGGCAGGCTTAGTAATTGCGATTATTTTGTGCTTTTAATACATTTCCAAGAATTTCTTGCAAATTTCTATTAATATTGGTTTAATCTTTTCTTTTAAGTTTTCAAAATCTATTTTATTATACTGAATAATAGTCAAATATTCTATTTTCTCATCACTCCTGAAAAATTCATTTTTTTCAAGAAGTAAGAGTTTCTCCTTAATCATAATATTAAGATTTCTCCTTATCAAAGAGGAACACTTAATCTTTTCTACTATCTGGTTTATATTAGGATTAAATATGTTTTTTATTAAAAAAAGATCGAAAAGGTCGCGTTCCTTAAGCTCGCTTCTTGTGAGTATTGCACGATATTTTTCGAGAACTATTTCTTCTAAAGTATAACTCATAACAACAAAATTTTCAATTTTCAGGCCAAGAGTAAATAAAAGTTCTCTTGAATCAAAAAAGTCCGTTATCGCTTTTATTGAAACTCTTTTAGGGGGGTGTATTATTTTTTCAACAAAATTTATTTCAATTTTTATAAAATTATTTTCAGAATAATAAATCCTAAAAATATAAATAACCCTTCCATGCAGAATGGTGCAAAATCTTGTGTTGCTTCTGTCTGTACTAAATTCTAAATTTAATATATTTGCAACTTCTTTTAATTCAGGAACGAAATAATCTATAAACTGTTTGATTCTTTTTTCACGCGTATTTCTTTTTAATTCACGCAATTTATTAGAGTCCTTATGAACAAAATCCAAGTCTTCTGAAAATCTATGATAGTTCAGATAGTTTCTTGACAAAAGAGTGCCTCCTTTAAATATCAGTTCTTTTTCCAACTTTCTTTTTTCAAACTCAGCAAGAATCAGAGTCAACAACAGATCTTTTTCAACTATTTCATCCGGGGCTTCTATACAAAGATTTTTTTTGACATCTGCAACATATTTATTTATATTAATTTTTTGAACCAAGTAGGATACCTCTTAAGATATTTTCCTATTTCCTTTGTATTTATCTGTTTTTTTGATATTTTAAAATAAACAAAATCAAGATAAGTTTTTGTTAAATCTGAATAGCAGTAAATTATATTATGTTTCGTTTTATTTTTTTTAAGCCCAAAAATAAGGCTGCTTTTGATTTTCATAAATCTTACATTCGAACCTAATATTTTTTTCCTTCCACTTATTTTATCATTAATTATTGATAAAACACTTGGTGTCTGCCATATTTTCCCAAGAAGATATAAAGATGAATTTAGGCCAACATACCATTTTATGCCAAGCCCGTTAAGTACTGTAAACAGAAGTTCTTTATCTTCATAGCTGCAAAACTTCCTTTCTCTTTCATCCAAAGAATTTACATAATAAAAATTTAGAAAAATTCTTTTTATATAATTATGCCTTGAAAGATATTTTAAAGTATTTTCACAGTCAATATGGCCTAGGTTTTTATTATATTCCTTTATTATTTCAACTACTTCTGTTCTGTGGCACACCTTTTCTTTTCTATTAAGTAATGCCTCATAAATCTTAATTATCTTGCCCATTACTATCACTTAACATAGTATTATATATAAAGTTTTCCATTCTGTTTTTAAAAGTGTCACATTTTGACACTTTTTGTAACGAGATATATTGCATTATTTACTTTTTAATGAGACTTATATTCATGTGACGGTGGACTTCGTCCTTAAAACGAGCTGTGGGCGGAACCCAGGATTGAGAGCGAAAAAAACGGAATTAAGACTATTAAGAAACAAAATTATATATAAACAAATAAAAAAGATTTATATATTACTTATAGAAAGATATATCTATCAATAAAAAAGTGTGAATAATTTAATAAAAGTGGTGAGTCATGGGGAGAATACATCCCAAGCATAAAATAGCATTTACTCTAGCTTTCTTAGTCTTACTTACAGCTGTTTCTCTCAATATTACAATTCTTTATGGCAAATATGATAGTTTTAAGGATGTGAAGGATTTGGTGGGGGAAGTGATAAAATATAATCCTATCTATTATAAAGAAGCTTCATTATTAGAAATAGAGAAGCCATTACAAGAGGTTCCGCAACTATCATTCGATAATATTAAAGAATATTATGCACTCTATCCAGTGTTAGAAGAACAAGAAGAAGGGATTATTGACATAAAACCAGAATACGTTAATGAGTTTTACACTCTTAAATCGTCTGGAATATTAACCGAAGATGATTTTGGTGAATTTGTATATGCTAATGCAATAAAAAATGATGTTTCTTTTGATGGTAATGGGCTAAGTAATGTGCCTGGAACTTTTGAACATTTCTTGAAATATTTGAAAGATAACAAGTTAGATGTGAATACATTAATGACTAACCATCTCAAATATTTAAATGGAGATACAAGCATTAAAGATACTATATTTACAGAATGGCATAAATATTCCAAAAGATATGATGCAGTGTTTTTGAATACAATTGATTCACCTAAATTGCAATTAGATTTGGCGATAGAGCCAAAGGAGATGGGTTTTTCAAGTGAATTGAAAGCGTATATTAATTCGTTGAATACGCTTAAAGATGAAAAAGGAAATCCGGTAGGTAACGCATTTAAGAAGTTGTTGAAGATGTTAACTGGGAATGTTGTGTTTGGAAATTGTGTTAAACTTGATAAAATTAAAGTAACAAATGGAGAAACTTATTATGATGCAAAAGACGATTTAACAAACGGATATTATTTTACAGGTTCTAATGATGATAGTATTACACCAATATGTGCAGGTACTTATGACCTACAAGGACCAATAAAACTAGCTGATCAAGGCAAATTTTTTTGTGAAAAAGGTACTATAATTAAAGCCAATAATTACAATGATGTTGCAGTTGAATTAAAAGAAAGTTCTCACGGTAATTTTATAATCTCTGGCTGCACATTTGAAGGGTTTAATACTGCAATTAATGGTGCATTTACTGCAGATACTAGTGATATAGAAATCTTTCATAATACCTTCAAAAACAATGTTGCCGCTATAAAACTTAATAACCTCAAAGAAAATGCAGGCGATGAGCAAGGTTTAGAATTCCCTACTGCAAAAATTATAGGGAACACTTTTGAGAATAATAATGAACAGTTGATGGGTATCTTTATTCCTAGCTTTGATGGTGAAGTAATAATTTCAAATAATTTATTTACGAATTCATTAGTTTCTTTATCAGGTCCAATTATTGACGAAAATGCTGTTCCTAAAATAAGAATTACAAAGAATTATTTTAAATCTGCGAATAATATGCCTGCATATTCTACTTACATCATTGTGCTCAATTTGGATGAAGGAACTGTTTATGGAAACAGATTAGAGAATGCGCAAAGTCAACAAGGCAGTATTGTTGTGAGCAGTTCCTCAAATATCATAGTAAGCAATAATTTAATTACTTCTGCTATAGTAGATCAAGCAGATACAACAACAGGAGTTTCCTTTCATACTGTAACTGAATCCTATTTCGTTGATAATAACTTAAATGGTTTTAACAAAGCAGTTGCAGTTAAGAATAATGTGAATAATCTTGTTATAGATAAAAATGTATTTAAAAATAATAAATTGGTTTTGGAAATTGAAAATTCTGATAATAACATAATTTCAAATAACGATTTTATTCAGAATGAAGGAAAACCAGTTTCACCTAATTTATTATTGAAGAAAGTAGGTATAATAATTAGTAATAGTTTAAACAACAAATTTTATGAAAACCTTTTTCCACAAATAGATAATTTCATCTTATTTGGTAGTTCAACGAATAATTACCTTTACAATGTAGCAGATAGTTTAATATACATTAACGATGAACCTTCTTCTGCCTACATGTATTACCCCCTCACCTTCGACATAAAAAGAAAATATATTGATGCAGCAAATACAGAAAAAACAGAACCTCTCGAAATGGCGCAGATTAATGTTGATGATACAACTGCAAACAATAAAATTGATGTTGTCCGAGCCTTATATGGTATAGCAAACGTGCCATTGAACCAGAATATTTATCTTTATGGTTTCACTAAAAAAGTAAATAATGTAAAAGAACTTCAAAAATCATATACATATTCTATAACTTATGGAAAGGATGATCAGGGTATTGTTATAAAATTAGATAAAAACATAATAACAGATTTAATTTCACAGCAAAATATTGCAGTTGAATTCAACGACGACTGCATCTCGCCTCCTGTTGATTATAATATTAACTATAAAATATTTGAACCATCATCTTCAATTTACACAGAGTTAATACCTCTTCTTCCTATAAAAGTCAATCCAGATAATGGGCAAAACGAATACACAAACATCCTCATCAACAAAGACACAACCTTCTGCTCTGGTTTGTATGAAATATACGATGGTGATTTTGAAACAGAAGGAAAAAAAGGAATAATACAATTTGATGTAGATGCGATTACACCCATAAACCTTAAATGCAAAGGTACACAATTTAAAGGTAATGAAATAAATGGAAATAAACAAGGCGCAGGTATCTACATAAACCAAAAAGACAATGTTAATGTCGAAGGATGCACATTAACGAATTATGATAATGGTTTGCTTGCAGTTGGCTCTAAAAATGTTGGAATCAAAGGTAATACATTTAAGGAGAATAATATTGGGCTGCAATTAAATCAGGAAGATGAGCAAACAGGAATAAGTGCAGAAATTAAATTAAACACTTTCGAATTTAATAAAGATTGGAATCTATTATTCATTAATCCAAGCAGCACAGACGTGAGTTATATTTTCAACAATATTTTTAAGAATACTAATACTGTCCATCACCCACCAGTCCAATTTGATTTGCTTGAAAATAATGCTGATACTCCTGATAGCCAAGTAATGTTGTATAAAGACGGATACGGAAATTATTGGGAGGATTATTCTGATGTAGTTAAAACTGCCTGTTCGGATATATTTCAAAATTATAAAGATGTTTATGAAGATGCAGATAAAGGCAACGATGAATTCTGCGATAAGGCTTACCAATTCAAAGTTAATGATAATGACCTTAAATATGACTTACTCGACAAATATCCCCATTTAACACTTATCGACTTCTCAACAATTATTCCAAAAACATCTGCAACAGTCTCTTTAAGTGTTAACGAGAATAATAATCTTGTTGCAACAACAAAAGATTATGAATCCTTTGTAACTGGTGTAGCATACAATTGGTTTGTTGACTATACATCTTTGACGGTGTTAAATCTTCCTATGAATAAGTGGGATACAACAGGAAATGAAATGTACAAGTTAAAAGATATCAGTGGCAACAATTTAATCGCTTATGCAGGCGATGAAACAGGACAAAATGCTCCAGAATTAGTAGATGATGGTGTTGGAAAGGCGATGAAGTTTAGTGGTGATGAGTTTATCAAAATACCTTCCACACAAAATTTAGACAATGTTGATGAAATAAGTATTGAGTTTTTGTTTAATATTGCTATTACGCAAGATAATATGTTAATTGTAAGAGCAAATAAGAATGAAGGATTTTTAATAGGAGCAAACAAAAAAGAAGAAGATGGTATAATAAAGAATAATTTTGTTTTTATGCTTTTTAAAAATGTAGATATCAATGGCAAAAAAACATCTATTCCTGTCAAAACAATTGAATCAACATTGAATCCATTATATTCATGGCATCACTTTGTTGGTATATTCGATAAAACAACAAGTAAATTAGAATTTTATGTTGATAATGTTAAAATAACAAATGTAGATAATGATGATTTTACAGGCAATGAAGATTTAATATTTAATAATAATGGATTGTACTTAGGAACGTTTCCAAAAGAATATGTAACTGAAAATATGAAACAAGATAATGGTTTCAAAGGTCTCATTGACGAGTTCAAAATCTACAACAAAGTGCTGTCTCCCGAACAAATCCAAGCAAACTATGCCCACTTATTCGAATTGGGGGGCGAACTTAAAGGTGTAATTGGAGCAAGTGGTCAAGCCTTAAAGAAAAATATAATCCTGCCCTCAATCCACGGCGACTGCGGCAATTGGAAAGTGAAAAGTTATCTGACGACAAATGAAGGGTTTTTGATATCAACAGATGCATTAGAAGCAGAATATAATTCATTTTTATGCGGTTTAGAAGTATGCACAACAGATACTGACTGCGATGCACCAAAGAAATGCTTGCTCTCTGATAAAATAATTGATGATAAACTTGTAAGTGTTTGTGATTATAATCCATGCACTAACGACGCTGATTGTGGCGCTGGAGAATCTTGCGCATTTGGAAAATGTCTTGTATGTAAAGGTTTTAAAAAGGGGGTAAATAATGAAGTCACAGACGACATGGAAATAACAGAACCAACACTTATCTGCGCTGGAACTTACACTATTAACGATGCAAATAATGACGGCGCAATAAAAATCACAAAAGACAAGGTTGCATTAATCTGCCAAAATAATGTAAATATTATTGGACCAGAAACTGAATATGACAAAACAATCTCAAAAGGAAGTATAGGTATTTCAGCAGTTGGCAAAAATGCAGTAATCTCAAACTGCAATATCTCAAAATTTAACACAGGAATTGCCGCAGGAGATTCAAATATGTTTGTAATTGACAGAAATGGATTAAGAGATAATACTGTTGCTGTTGACATTTTCAATATAAAAAGTATTACATTGTCGAATAATATTATTTATGATAATCTGATTGGATTAAAAGTGAAAGGGAAAACTTCTCCCTACATATTGAATTCAAACATAACCAATAACCAATATAATTCATTTGCTGATAATGAACTTAACAGCGCAACAATTTCTCTCTCTAATTTAAGTAATAGTAAACACTTAATTGACTTAGCAATAACTGATGATAATTTAAATTTCTTGAAATCAATAAATAACAAAGACATTATAATTAAATTACAGTCAACAAATGTTCCAATATTCAAATTCTACGACACATTCTTCGACGACGTTTATTTTTATACAGACGAAAGTTTAAGTGATACAGACAAACAGCTTGCCAACGCCAACATCAAAAGATACTGGACATTAACAGCTAACGTCGTCAAAAGCACTGACACAATGAGCCCTGTCGAGAGCGCAAGCATTGAGATAACCAGCAATGCTGACGAGCTTAATCAATTTGGAGGTATGGTTGACGTTAATGAAGACAATGTTGTTGACGACAAGGATGTTTCTTACACAGACAAAGACGGATTAACATTACTCTATCTTTTGGCGAATATTACAGACAAAGTTCAATCAACCACAAAAAAAGACTTAAATCCATACACAATTACTGCGTTTAAGGCAGCAGGATTATCAGGCGCAAAACCTGCTGTGTCAGCGCCATTCACTATAAAAGAACCAACATTCAAAAAATTAGATTTAGACACAGGCAAGGAATTTGAGATTCCAAAAGTATTTGAAAGTACAGCAGCACAATCCTCTTCGACAGGCAGTGGCGGCTCAAGTTATGAGAAAACTTGCTCGCCTTTGGTTGACGACAAATGCAAACTCAAATATAAATACACGCCGTGTGTTTTGCAGGGTAATTTAAGCTATCCGACAAAAATATTTACCTGCAATTCTACAAATGACTGCGGCATGAGACTGTTTGTTGAGCCCTGCGAGGGCAATGCGCCGAGTTATGCGCAAGGATGCAACAATAAAATTAAGGATTTGTTTGAAGAAGGTGTTGACTGTGGAGGGCCATGCTCTGCTCAATGCCCTGCAACCTGCACTGACAAGAAACAAAATCAGGGCGAAACAGATGTTGATTGCGGAGGCAGCAGTACTGCAGGCGGCGCTGGTGGCACTGGTGCTAATAACTGCGCTAAATGTCTCGACGACAAGAAATGTTCTGTAAATGAAAACTGCAAGTCTGGATTCTGTAAAAATGGTTGGTGCAAACAAGCTGCCTGTTACGACGGATTCAAAAATCAGGATGAAACTAACGTGGATTGCGGCGGGAAAACCTGCGCGCCATGCCAAGGTAAGCAGGAAGCAACGTGTTATGACAATATAATTAATCAGGGTGAAACAGATGTTGATTGTGGTGGACCTTGCAAATCATGCACACCTATTCTTGAGCAGCCAAAAGGATTCAATTATTACTGGCTGTTATTATTATTATTATTAATTCCTTTAATTGGTGTTTTGTTTTACGTCGGTTATTCACAATATCAAGCCCAGCATAAGCCAATTCCTCCAATGAGCAAAGGATTAAATGGACTCAAAGGATTAAAAGGTTTGCCGCCAATTGAGGGCTTAAAGCTTTCAAAAGAATTAGAGGCAGAGTTTGGAAAGCCGTCTAAACTATCTAACAAGCCAATGCCACTGAAAAAAGAAATATTTACTGAATTTGACAATGTAATCAAAGATGAAATCAAGAAATTGCTGGATGAAGGCAAATCAAAGCATGAAATAAATGAAGCGCTTAAAGCCAAAGGATATCCGCATGAGAAAGTGAATTATCTTTTTGAGAATTCTCTTCATGAGCTGCTGCCAAAGACTTATGATGAGCAGCTAAAAAAGTACATTAATTATTATTTATCAAGAGGCATGTCCAAGACAGCGATAAAAGAAGCATTGCTTGAAAAGGGATGGAATAAGAAGATTATTGATGGCGTGTTTAAAGGATAAATAGGAGATAATTAATGATGTGTTTGGGAAAGGAAGAGTGGCATCTTAACGTTAAAATCATATAAAACAGAAAACTTTATAAATATTCACTAACTGAATATTCAGTAGGTGAATATATATCTATGAAATTCATAAATAGAAAACAGGAATTGAAGATATTAAATGAATATTACAGCTTTTCACAAAAGCGGCTTTTTACAGTAGCAGTCTCTGGATTGCGAAGAGTAGGAAAAACAACATTGATAAAAGAGTTTATCAAAGACAAGAAAGCACTTTATTTCTTTGTCTATGACTCAAAAACATCGTTAGAACTTCTTAGAGAATTCAGCGAAGAATTGAGGAAACAAAAGATTATTGCTCCTCTTGAAGCAATCACCTCATGGTATACTTTTTTTGAGGTAATATTCACAAGATGCAAAAAATATGTTATTGTTTTTGATGAATTTCAAAACTTTCAGAATGCGGACAAAACAGTCTTCTCAATACTTCAAAAGAATTGCGATGAATACAAAGAAACTCCTTTGAATTTGATCATGCTCGGCTCGCTTATTGGGCTCTTTAGAAAGATATTTGAGGATAAGAAACAGCCTCTTTACGGAAGAATATCAGCAAAAATAAACCTGCAGCCGTTTACCCTCCAATACAGCATTGAAACACTTCAGATTTTAAAATATAAAAATTTTGCTGAAATGCTGCGGATTTACGGCATATTTGGCGGTTTTCCTAAGTATTATGCTGCTATGGAACAGTTTGAATTGTTTGATAAAGACTATGCCAGTGTCATCAAATATTTGTTTATACAAGAAAACGCTCCCCTTGGAACAGAAGTTAGTGATATTCTTAAACAGGAATTTGGTAAACGCAGCTCTTTATATTATTCTATAATCCATTCTATTGCTGTAGGAAAAGCAAAATTAAATGAAATTGCCAGCAATGTTCATATGAAAGAAAGCTCAATAACAAGGCATTTGCGCGAGCTTGAAGAGAGATTTAGCTTAATAAAATCAGTAAAACCAATAGATAACAAAAAAAACACAAGGTATTTTCTGAATCACCCATTAATAGAATTTTGGTTTGTTTTTGTCTATGACCAGTTTTCTTATTATTCATTGCAGAATACTGAGCAATTAATTGAAAATATAACGCACCAATTTAATGCTTTTTTTGGGCGAAGATTTGAAGAGATATGCAGGGAGTTTCTTATTCATCTTAACACAAATAAAAAACTGCCATTCACTATTGAATATCTCAGCAATTGGTGGGGATATAAGCGTGAATGGGATGAGAGAAAAGAAATAGAAATTGATTTTTTGGGTGTTTCAAAGCAGGGCAAAATACTGTTTGTAGAATGCAAATGGAAAGAGAATGTAGACGCAGAAGAAATATTGAAACAATTGAAAGAGAAATCTGCTTATGTAAACTGGCATAAAAATAAACGGGAAGAGCATTTTTGCATCATTGCAAAATCATTTAAGAAAAAAGTTGGGCAGAAAAATGTTCTTTTATTTGACCTAAAGGATATGGCAAAAGAGCTGAGAAGGCAATAAAAAAAGTTATGTATTGGGCATGCTCTTAAATTGTCAGCTTTGCTATATATTCACTAAGTGAATAATTAAATATTCAGTAAGTGAATATATAATCCCCAAAATCACCACTGCATACTTTTTATGTAAATTATGCAGTATGAATGCATACTATTATTTAAATATTTCTATTTAGTATCATTTTTTAATGCCAAAACTATGAAGAATGAAAAATAACATAAAAATATATAAATAAATAAATAAAATGCTAAAATAAAACAAACACAAGTAAAGAAATTAAATCTTTCTAAACAAACCAAGATAACAGCGCCACAAACTCCATTAAGCGTTAATCAACAAACTCGAACAAAAGCGCCAAAAACACCAGTAAGCGTTACCAATCCGCAAACCCAGATACATTACTGGGGAATATTCCTGTATGCTGCGTTGATACTGATAATACTATTAGGTGTATTGATGTTGGTGAAGTATGGTGATGTGGTGGTGGGGAAGAGGTCACTTCAAAAATTGCATTAGTAAGTATTTACATTCAGTTATAACAATATCAAAATCTGGTAAATCATTAATTTGGTATCCTAATCCTTTTTCCCAATGTTTTTTTGCATTATCCACTTTTTCTTGGCCAAAAAGAAGTTTTTCATTACATATAATATTTTTGAATTTGCACTTTTGATTTAAAATTTCTTTGGTTTTTGTTTTATTTATCAACTTATAATGCCACTTTAATATTCTCCATACATCATAATAATCTCTTGTTTTTCCTCGCTGTAAAATACTTCTAATTTTTTCTGCTAAGCTTTCTTCCAATGAATAAACATACAAGAAGTGTTTTTCTTTATCTGAATATTCTGAGTGGATAAGCTTATTTTCTGGTGGCAAAACTAGGAATTCACTAAAGCTGATATCTAGCTTTATAGTATTTTCGCGATTTAATGGTCCCAAAAACTGAATTTTAAGCTGAGCATATTCTGGATTAAGATACAAAGATTTATATGTTATACTCATCTTAATTTTTTCATAAAGATAGTAATTAACTGAGCTAATTAATTCTTTAACTTCTATTTCATTCAAAAGTTTAGTTGCTGTAAAATCTAAATCTTCAGAGTAGCGCCATGCAGGGAAATATACTTTTCTTAATGCAGTACCCCCTTTAAAAATAAAACACTCTTTGAACATTGTTTCTGCCAAAGCATATAATATCCATGTAATCGCATAATCTTTCTCAACTACACTTAAAGCTACACTATTCTTAGCAGCAATCCGTTTTAGTTCAGCAAGAGGTATCATTAATGCTCCCTCCAAGATAATAGTTCTTCCCTTGAAACATTCTCAACAATTTTCCATTTTTTGTTATATATTCCTTTCTTTTTACTGATAGTATCAAGCATAACATAATGTTTGCTTGGCTTTATATTAGCTTTAATCCCTAATAATTCTAATATATATCCCAAACGATTAAGAATTGCTGCATTCTGCATTTTTTTTGCGTAAGCTATTAATTTATTAAAATCTATTTCTTTTTTAGCTTCATCAATAGCTTTAATTACTTCAACTATCCCCCCGCAATTTCGAGGCAAATCCAAACAATCAATAATAGCTTTTTCTACTTCTGCGATTTTGATAATATGATTGTTTAACTGCATCGCTTTGAATCCAAAAAATTTATTTTTGTTGAGGGTGATAAACCTGAATTTTAATCCCATTATTTCCTTTTCTAATTTTCTTTTAAGTGTAGCGATGAAAATAGTTTTGGAGACCTGTTCAGTTAAGCCATAATAATTCAGAGCTGACCAATAAGAGATGTAATATGGTGAAATTAGTCTGGATGCAAGTATAAATTCATGTTCAGTAAACTTTGGCATTGCCCCAGCTTCTAATGGGAGAATAAGATATATTCCTTTACTTATGCGAAAAAGCCATCTTTTCTTAGTTAAATCATGAAGAAGTTTAATTATTGACGATCTTTTCTCATGAAGAATCGCTGCAACATCATCTACATTAAAGATATTCTTGTTTTTTTCAGAGAGTGTAGATAATACTATCGCAGATTTCTCTCCTAATCCTTTTCTTGTTTTTTTTGTCATCATTAATACTTAATAGGTAATGTTTATTACATATAATATATAAATCTTTCGGTTGTTTTTGTATGTATAGTAAGTGACGTAAATTTTTATTGATACCCTCTTTTAATGCCAGAAATACAATGAAGTAATATAAAAATTAAAAAAAATAATAAAAAGATATATAAATGAATAAATAAAATAAATGAATATTATACTAAAAAAGGCTAAAATAAAACAAACACAAGTAAAGAAATTAAATCTTTCTAAACAAACCAAGATAACAGCGCCACAAACTCCATTAAGCGTTAATCAACAAACTCGAATAAAAGCGCCCAAAACCTCAGTAAGCTTTACAAGAGCGCAAACCAAATCAAAAGCGCCCAAAACACCAGTAAGCGTTACCAATCCGCAAACCCAGATACATTACTGGGGAATATTCCTGTATGCTGCGCTGATACTGATAATACTATTAGGTGTATTGATGTTGGTGAAGTATGGTGATGTGGTGGTGGGGAAGGCGACACAAATAACATTAGACCAAAATAATATGCTTACAAATGTTGAACCAAATAGTGAAAACACATTTTTATATAATGGTGTATGGTATAAACTAATAGTTGGATCTTATGACACTACTACACAACAATTATCAGTTAGTTTAGAAGTATGTGTAGATTGTATGAATCCTCTTTTGTCACAATTTACTGGAAGTGGAACTGGCTCTGGAAGTGGTAATGGAAACATTAATGATGCAAAATAAATAAGGATATCATGAACTCATTTAAATATTTCTTAGAAAAATATTTTTATCTAATCCTGCTTGGTTTTATTCAATTAATAATTTTGGTATTTCAAATTATTCCTTTTTTGAGGTATAATAATCTTTTTGTTTGGGATATGGCTGGACATTATTTTTCTGCATGGTTTACTAAAGAATATTTATTTCCTCACGTTTTTGGGTGGAATCATATGTTTTATGCAGGATACCCACAAAATCAATTTTATCCTCCATTGCATTCATATTTAACAGCGGCATTAAGTTATATTTTTGGATTAGAATGGGCATTTAAGCTTACTATTGTAATAACATTAGTGTTGATTCCATTTTCTTTCTATTATTTTGCGAGAAGCTTTAAATGGGATAAACTAAAATCCTCTATAATCACATTGATTATGTTTTCTATATTATATATTCTGGAACAAGGCATTGGTGGAAGTTATAAAGGAATTTTTAATGTTGGTTTGGTTACAAACATTATGGCCTTACATATATTTTTCTTTTATGTTTCTATCTTAAATACATCTCTTGAAAAGAAAGAAAACAAAGAATATATTTTGATTAGTGTCTTATTCAGTTTAATTATTTTAACACACATCTTTACTGCATTAGCTGCTTTCTTTGTCTTTTTCTCATTTTTTGTTTATGTACTATGGCTTAAAAGAGAAAAGGCAATGTTTATGTGCAAGCATTTAATATTAACTGGATTACTAACTTCATTCTGGACAATTCCATTTATATTTAAGTTAAAATATCTAACCTCAATAACAATTGGAGCATATTTTCCACTACTCTTATTTATTATTTCTGTAATTTTTCTTATTCTTATCCTTTTAGTTTGTTTTTATTATGAACAAAAATATATTCCAATCATCATCTTTTTGTTATGTTTGTTATTCTTCATTGTTGGTGGAAGATTGTTAGGTATATCTATTCATTATTACAGATTTTTTCTCTTTTTTTATTTGTTTATTCCTATTATGCTTGTTTTTATATTAGAGATATTAGACAAGCACATACATAGAGTAGACTGGAATATTATACTTCTCGTTGTTGTTCTTATTTGTTTTATCTCCCTTAAGATAAGTATTCCTCAAACAATACCTAAAGGAGTTAAAGACGTGGATATGTCAGAATTTAGTAACTTAAATAATCTGGCAGATGGAAGAACATTAAGTTTGGTGGAGATTGGAGAGCAATCTTCAGTGCATCTTTCTGAACATCAATATGTAATGATGACGAAAAACAAAGGAACTATTGGGTTATTTGTTGAATCATCTCCAAATGGAAGATATCTGCAGGATATTAGAATAGCATTTAATGGAAGCTATATACAATGGGGCACATATACTGATAATCCTAACATCACAAAAGATATTCTAAAAAATCAATTAAGATTATACAATGTGAACTATCTTTTATCTGCAAAACCATTAGAGAATTTTAATGACAGTTACACAGAATATGAACAATTAACTCTTGTTAAAGAGGCAGATGTAAAATATAAGGGATTAAATTATTCATTATATCAAATAGATAATTCCTCAATGATTGAGGTATTAAATTATACACCACAAGAACTTTCTTTGGAAGAGAATGATAAAAAATTATATTGGGATTATGAAAGCATAAAATGGTTTTTGTCTTATGATAATCTTAGAGTAAAAGTATTTAATCATAATCATGAAAAATTACCCAAATTGAAAGGAAATGGAGAAGAAAAGATTACATATATTAAAAAAACAAAGAATGAAGATTATATTCGATTTTTTGTTGACTCAGAAGAAAAGGTTCCAATTTTAATAAAAATGACCTATTTCCTAAATTGGAAAGCATATGTTTATGACAATGCAGGTAATAAAAAAGAAATAGAGGTTTTCAAAGCAACACCTTATTTAATGCTTATATATGCTAAAGGCGAGATTGAGATAGTATACAAGATGATCCTCATTGATTATGTAGGGATTATATTAAGTTTAATTGGATTAATTTGGTTTATTACTCTTGTTATCAGTAATTTTAACAATTCTCAACTAAAGGTGTAGATTAATGAATAATTTAAATAATATTAAACAAAAAATAAGTGATAACAAGATAGGTATTGGACTAGCAATAATTGCTTTTGTTTTGTATACTTTTGTAATCCTATTTAATACACCACATGACACTCTTACCGGCGATGAAGTTTTTTACTATTTTCAAGCGCAGTATCTTAAGAGTGGTGAGTTTGTTTGGTTTGAACATACATCAAGTGTCTTATATCCTCTTATTTTATCATTTTTTAAATCTGTATTGATAATATTAAGAATGATTAATGCTTTTTTTATGTCTCTCTCTGTATTTTTTCTATTTAAATTATCACGTTTGATTATGGACGATAAATACTCTATACTAACGACCCTCTTATTTTTAACCAATCCTGAAACCATTACTCTTTCTTCATTATTATTCACGGACACATTATTTATCTTCTTTGTAATATTATCTTTATACTTTTATTTTAGAAAGATTACCAATGATAATTTCAGCGAGAACAAAATGGATTATATTATCTTAGGAATATTGGTTGGTTTAGCATCATTAACGAGGGTGATTGGTGTTTATTTAGTGTTATTCTTTTTGATTATGTTTTTTGTAGTAAATAATTACAAAATAAATTTAATGCTTATTAAAAGATATATTCTCTTTTTATTTCCATATATAATTATCACAACTCTTTTTTTTATTTTTAAGTCGTTTAATTTTATTGTTATGAAAATTAATCCAACCACAATTATGTTCAATAAAGAGCTGTTGTTTAATATAATATATTATTTTAATCCCTTATTCTGCGTATTATCGTTAACTGCATTGTTTTACTATACAAGACAGAGGTTAGTAAATTATCTGAAATATTTTGTAATATGTTATATATTATTATTAATGCTTTTGGTAAACATAATTTTTCCAAGATACTTCTTTGTAGCGATACCTTTTTTATCACTAATCTCACTGGAATTTATCACACACCTTAAGACGAGATATTACAAGATTATTGGATTGCTTATGATTTTTGTGATTATAGTTTCTTTTGCTGCAAAACTTCCAAATATTCCACAACTATATTCACAGAACTATTATCTAGCTAAAGATGGGTGTCAGGATATAAAAAAGTTTAATATATCGTGTAAAAATAGATTAGATAAATCTGCTAATGAAATAACAACACCTTATTTTAGCCAAGAACCGTTATCTAATTGTATATATGCGACAAGGATAAACATTGATAAAGACTATTCAAAAATATATGCAGCGTATATAGATGATAGCGGAATTATTAGTATAGGTAATTATTCTGTTTACCATAATGATGTGTACATACCGTTAAAAGAGTCAATTAACCTTAAAAAAGGTGAATATAATCTCACGATTGATGTTCAAAATGATATCCTAACTGGCGGTATTGGGCAAATAATGGTCTGTAAAAACTAAAAAAATATAAACTTCACAAAAATTATTACAATAAGATGGATATTTCAATTGTAATCCCCGTATATAATGAAGAAAAGCGTATTTTAGATTCTCTCAAAAAAATTATTCAATTCTTGAAATTGAGAAAACATAATTATGAGATTATTATAGTAGATGATGGTTCTTCTGATAAAACTATTGAAGTTGCAAATTCTTTAAAAAATAAAAAGATTAACGTTCTCAAAAACAATGTAAATAAGGGCAAAGGTTATTCAGTTAGAAAAGGTATTTTATCTGCAACAAAGGAGTTAATATTATTTACTGATGCAGATTTATCAGCACCAATTGATGAATTAGATGTATTTTTGGACATTATTAAACAATATGATGTTGTAATAGGTTCAAGAGGCTTAAAGGAATCAAATGTAATTATACATCAGCCTTTTTTTAGAGAATTTAGCGGTAAGGTTTTTAATTTAATAGTTCAACTCTTTGTTATAAGAGGAATTAAAGATACACAATGCGGATTTAAATTATTTAAAAAAGGCGTGGCACATGGGATTTTTACCAAACAAAGATTAGATGGATTTAGTTTTGATGTTGAAGTAATTTACCTTGCAAAAAAATATGGTTATAACATAAAAGAACAGCCAGTCAGATGGCTCAACAACAAAGATACAAAAGTCACTCTTTTAAAAGATGGTGTTAAAATGTTTTTAGATATCACAAGAATTAGATGGAATGATTTGTTTTCTAAATATGATTAATATTATATTTTATCTATAAATTATTTATATAAATTAAATAATAAACTTTATATAGTAGAAGATATAAAAATCATAGAGATATATATTTATGTCTAAACAAAAAGGTGATTTTAATGAAAGGGTATAAAAAAACATACGAAAAAGTCATATTAATCTTAATTGTTCTGCTTGTTTTAGTTGGTGCATACCAGTTGTTTAATTTGCTTAACCCTACTGATCTTATTGGAAAAGCATACACATCAATAGGGGTAGTTTCAGATAACGAATTAAATGTGAATGATAAATCTCCCTCAACAACATATAAATTTAGTTATAACGATAAAAACTATTTATTAAGTCTTGGTTCTGTCAAAACATTAGCTGATAATTCTAAAGCATTAAGTGAAATAAAAGTTGATACATGTGAGCAAAAAGAAACGATATGTAACAACAACAAAGATGATGATTGTGATGAGAAGATAGATAAAGCAGATAATGATTGTATCTTACCAGTAGCGAGTGGGAGTGGAACAGGAACAGGCAGTGAAACTGGTAGTAGTGGCAGTTCTGGTAATGATGCTAAATAAATTTTTTAAAAAATAAAAAATGATTGAAATGATAATACTAAAAAAGAGGAGGGGATTTTCTTGAAAAATAAAGGGATAATTATAATTTTAATTATATTAATCCTTGTTTTAAGTTTTGTTTTTGTAGTTGCGGATAACAATTATTTTACTGTGACTAAAGATGGTGTTAAGGTAAATCCTATTGAAAGCAATGATATTATGGTTGCTCTTAATTGGGAGTCACCAATTATCTATGGCTCGTTGGCACTGCTTAATTTACCTATGGTACTCAATCCAAATGGTAAGACAAAGGATATTGTTTCAGGAATGGAAGGACAATTATTCCCACAAGATAATCCACCCATTTTATATATTCCTTTTCTTGATGAGACGGTTGTAGGAACAGCGATTGAGTTTGATCTTAGCGACAAAGAACAAAGTTTAGTTTTTACTGATGACCATTTTAAGAATTTATTGTCAGGTAAAAATGAATTTACAATAGAAACAAGGTTTAAAATCAAAAATCTTGAATCTAATTCAAAAATAAACTTATTATCTAATCGAGATCAATACTTTTTGAGTTTAGAAATGTGTTTTATCTCTACTGGTTTTGGAGTTCAATTAGGTTATAAAATTAATGCTGGTTTTTATGATGAGTATGATACGTTGTATACAATCAACTCCTTTGATTGCAATCCTCTTCCCAAAGATGATTTTGTTTATGTTGTTTTTGGATATGACAAACAATCTCTGTTCTTGAAAACAGATGATAAGTTACAAACAAAATATATTGGATATCACCCTATTAATTCTTTAACACAATATAACTTAAATATATTACCTAAACGTTTAAATTCTCTAAATGGTAACCTCATTGTTGATGAAGTTAGAATTTATCCTCGTGCTTTGTCTTTAAGCCAAATAGAAGCAAATTATCAAGATATGAAAAATGGAAAAAGCTTTGAAACATTACATGCAAATAATATCTTTGTTGGTGGACCTGTTCTCCCCACATGGACAATTAAAGAAAATCTGTTTGGTAAACAAACAGGAGATTTTGTTTCTGTAATTGGCAAAACAATAAGTTTGAATTGTTTAGCAAACTCTGATTGCCAATTTGGCCAGCAATGTTTAGTTGAAAAAATGACAAGTTGTCCTTCTGGGAGTTCTTCTTGCGAAGAAGCAAAGTGTGTTGGTGAGCCAATAGATTCTTTAGGCATTGGTGAAACATATAAACTATATACAGATGATAATACTTGTTTTGAAGTTACTATTTTAGATATTGATACTAATGATAATATTGATTTTTCTATAAAAGAGTGTGGAGAATATACACTTTCATCTATTATTCTAGATAAAACAGATAATGAAGACCTCATTGTCTCATTATTTCCAGAACCATCTCAACCATCAGATTTCATGGGCAGTATGCATTACAACTGGAAAAAAAGAGTAGTTGGTAGTAGTAAATCAATCACTGTGGTTAATCTGCCGATGGAAAAAAAATCCACTACAACCACCCAATTATATGAAATAAGTGGTACTCTTAATATTGACAGTACAGTTAATGATATTATTACTCAATCAAAAGGTATTGTCGGACATGCTCTTAGTTTTGACGGCGTTAATGATTACGTTGAAATTGGCGATGAAAACTTAGTTTTAGACAATGATTTTACGATAGAGATGTGGTTTAATAGTGAAAATTTAGGATATTTATTTGAAAAAGTTAATATGATAAACGAGATAGCAGATAAAAACTCATTCATTATTGGACAAGAGAATGTTAATGATAAACCTAATCTCATTATAGGTTGGATTGGTAAAGATAATCAAGACAAACAAATCCCATGGGATAATAAAGTTAGTATTGAATATACACAAAAGATATGGAATCACCTTGTTGTTGTTTATGACAAAACAAATAATAAATTAACTGTATATCTAAATGATGAGAATAAAGGTGAAATAGATTATACTTCTTTAGAATTTACGTTTGGACAATTAGCTGCACCTTTTTATCTTGGAAAAACAGCAAATTATTTAGGCCTCATCGACGAATTCAAGCTCTACGACATCGCCTTATCACCTGAACAAGTTCAAGCTAATTATGACAGTGTAATAGACGCTCAAGGTAATGTAAAAGATACAGCACATTACACCTCATACAACACTTTAGTTCCAAGCATGAACAAAGAATGTGGAAAGTGGGAAGTAGATGGGTATTGGTTTAGAGAAAGTGGAGCATTTGATGAAATGCTTACGACGAATGAATTAGATACTTTATGTTCAGATGGGAGTGTTTGTCAAAAAGGTGTTTGTGTTGAAGAGGAAGAACAAACCTGTAAATCTGAATGTACTTCAGACCAATTTTGTGTTCAAGGAACTTGCATTGATGGTCTTGAACTAAACATACCTAAAGAATTTACTCTTGCCGACGATACTTGTATGAAAGTTACATTAACAAAGATAGATAATAAAGGAACTAAAGTAGTCACAGACGACACTTTCGACTTTGAAATCAGCGAGTGTGAAGCAGAAGTAACACCACCAACATTAACACTAATAAGAGAAAATAATGGCGACTTTGTTGCAGAAACAACTATTCCTGAAGGATTCACACCAACAGTTGGAAGTGTTCACTATAATTGGTATGATGGAACAGAATCAAATTATGAATCAATTACTTTATTGAATTTGCCGTTGGAAGCTGAGTTGATGGATATTTCTGGAAACAGTCATAATACTTTAAATCTTCATGGTGTGGTATTACAACCAGGAATAACAATAATAGATGGAATAATAGGAAAGGGTAAAAATTTAGGAAAAGTAATAGCTACAAGTGGTACTGAATATAATTACTTTGTTGATATTATTTCAAATAAATTGTCAAACTTAAATGAATTTACTATTGAATTCTGGGCAAATATAAAATCTACTAGTGAAGGTCCTTTATTTGGAACACCATTTAGTAGCGATGAAAAACCACAAGATATATTTGAAATTATTAATAACAATGGACAGCCTTTATTAAAAATAAATCTAAAAGTGGGGGATATCACAATTAGTTGTACTGGTAACAAACCTTTAAATGTTGAATGGAATTATGTTAATCTAATTTATGATGGAACTAAAGCAAGTGTCTATGTTAACAATGAATTATATTGTGAAACTAACTTACTAACAATCTCAACACCATTAATATTTGAAGAGCTTTATCTTGGACATAGTGAAATTATGTATATCAATACAATTAAAGTAGATAGTTACCTCAAATCTACAGTCATCGACGAATTCAAACTCTACTCCCGCGCCTTAACACCAGAACAAATCAAAGCAAATTATGACAGCGTGATGGAAACAACAACAAGTGATGGAGTTATTACAATAACACCAAAACAAGATGCCTTAACAAACGCATACAACCACCTCGTCGTCCAAGAAAACAAAGAATGCAAAGACTGGAAAGTAATTGCGACATTATTTGACGAGAATGGAAATGAAATCACACCACAACTAGAAGCAACATCACCATTTTCTGATTATTGTCCAAATGGACAGTGTAAACTAGGTGTCTGTTTACAATCAGTAAATTGTATTGACAACTCTGTTTGTGAACAAAATAGTATCGCTAAAAAATGTTTAATAACAGATATAGAAAAAGCAGATGGTAAAGAAGTTGTTTGTGATACTAGTACAACAACTTCTGGTTGTGGAGCAGATTATCAATGTAATTCTAATAACAAGTGTGTAAAAGAAGGTGTTTGTGTTGACCCAATGTATGAATGTTTATCTAACACAGACTGCACAGATACAACCAAATCATATTGTGTTAACAACATTTGTGCAGAAGCAACAGCAGTTGACACAGATACACCACCACCAGACCAAGGACAAGCTCAATCTAGTGGTGGAAGTAGTAGCGGTGGTAGCAACGAATGCATGCTCCCGCAGGATTCAGCCAAATGCCACGCACAAAAAGCTTACACGCCTTGCGTTCAAGACAAGATAATCTACAAATGCTTAAGCAAGTGTGGCACGTCTTTATTGTTCCAGTATGACTGCAAAGGCAACACGCCGAGTTATGCGCCGGGTTGCAACAATAAAATGAAAGATATTGGCGAAGAAGGTGTTGACTGTGGTGGCAAATGTGCATTAAAATGCCCTGATTATTGCTTCAATAATAAAAAAGATGCAGATGAATACGGAATAGACTGTGGCGGCAAGAAGTGCAAACCTTGCGAAGAGCCAATGATTAAAGAAGCGCCTATAATCACACCACCGATAACATTACCAACACAAGTAATACCGCCTGTTGTCGAAACACCTTTGTTTGACAAAATAAAAGGATACTGGTGGACATTAATACCTTTCTTGCTATTAATAGGATTGATTGTATTCCTTATAACAAGAAAACAACATCCGCACGAAGAAGTAATCGCAGGAATAGAACAGCCAGAAGAACTGCGTAAACCCTTTAAAGGAGCTGAGCCGCCAAAAGAAACAAGAGAAGAAACTTCTATGAAAAAAGATGAGCTAAAAGATTTTATTAAAAAAGAGCTTAGTCAAGGAAAAGACAGAGAAGAAATAACCAAGAACCTTGAAAGAATTGGCTACAACATAGAAAACATTAATCAAATCTTTGACGAAGAGCTCCACAATGCGCTGCCAAAGGAATATGAGCAGCAAATAAGGAAGTATGTTGCATATTATCTTGACAAAGGAAACACACCAGAGGAAATCAGGGAAAAACTTAAAGCTCAGGGATGGAGCGATAATGTTATTGACAAGTTTTTGGTGAGGTAATTAACAGAAAGATTTATATACATAATATGATGTATCGTAGTACATAATGAAAACAGAGCTAAAAATAGTTAGGCATTTTATCGGAAACAAAAAACCAAAAACAATTAGAGAAATTGCTAAACAAATTAAAGCAGATTATAGAATAACCTATACCGCAGTACAAAGACTCATCGAAAAAAAGGTTCTCAAAGTTCAAACAGTAGGAAAAAGCTCTTTATGTGAATTAAACGAAAAGTGTTACTGCATTGAAATTTATGAAGCAGAAAATGAAAGAAGAGAAAACATCCTTAAAAACAAGAATATTAACCAACTCTACAAAGAAATTATGTCAAAAGTAAAAACAAGTTTGTTTACCTTACTTTTATTTGGTTCTTATTCAAAAGGTAAACAAACAACCTCATCTGATATTGACATCTTATTTATATCTAATGAGAGCAATTTTGAACCTAAAATTTCAGATATTCTCTCTTTAATTCCTCTAAACACTCATGTTTTGGTATTTACAGAAGAGGAATTTATACGGATGAAAGATTCCAAAACCTCAAATGTAATACAAGAGGCAATAGAAAATAATATAATCTTGTATGGAATTGAAACTTACTATAAACTGAAAAATGCTTGACCAAAAACGTATTAAAGAAGCGGAGTCAAATGTAAGGCAGTATCTACAAGATAGTCTGCTGAAGAAACAGACAAATGAAACTGCCAAAGCAATGTATATAGTGAATGCTGATATTTCTTTGGAAACAGCCAAAAAACTTCTTGCATTGGAAAGTAAAGAATATCACCCTTTTCTTTGGGTAATTGTTGCTTCATACTATTCAATGTATTACATTGCCAATGCTGTTCTATTGAATTTAGGATATAAAGTAGGAGATAAGGTTAGCCATAAAGTAACAGCAGATGCAATTATTGTTTTTGTTCGAGATAAACTCAAGAAAAACCTATTGGAAGAATATGAAAATGCCCAAGAAGATGCAATGGAATTAATGTCTCAACGAGCAGATGCCTTGTTGAAATCTCTTGATGAAGAGCGGGAAAAACGCTCAAAATTTCAATACCAAATGGATGAGCAGGCAAAACAAGGCAAAGCAGTAACCTCTTTGGAGAGAGCAAAAGGATTTGTATTTGAGATGAAGAAATTGCTATAATTATCAAGGAAGGTTTATCTTCCCTATTTTTTTCACATTTAAATTTTAAATTTGCAAAAAACAAAATAATTATATATAACAAGATTACATATCCAAACTAAGATGTAGAAAAATCATTTAAATTAGGGAAATCAAAAAAAGCGGTGAATAGATGCCAAAAGAAATCCAGCTCACAAAACCATTGCAAATAGCAATATATCTTACTATTATCCTTATACTAGTTAGTTCTGTCTTTTTATTTAGCACATTAAACCAAGATTTCTTTGGAAAGGCAGTTGGAGAAGTATGCCAAGCAGATGAAGATTGCGGGGTGAATGAGCACTGCGAGAATAGTATATGTGCTGAGAATGCGCCGAAAGAAGGAACAGACGGAACACAAGGACAAACTCTTACTGGCTGTACTCCAGAATGTATTGAAGGGCAGCATTGCGAGAATAATGTATGTGTTGAAGATGTTGTAACACAATCAATAGAATGTACACCTGCCTGCGAAGAAACAGAAACCTGTGAGAATAATGTATGTGTTCCTATTTCTCTGTCGCCGACAGAATGTGTTCCTGCGTGCAAAGAAACAGAAACTTGCGAGAATAATATATGCGTGTCTTCAATTACTCTGTCGCCGATAGAATGTGTTCCTGCGTGCAAAGAAACAGAAACCTGCGAGAATAATGTATGTGTTCCTGTTCCTCTGTCGCCGACAGAATGTGTTCCTGCCTGCGAAGAAACAGAAACCTGCGAGAATAATGTATGTGTTCCTGTTCCTCTGTCGCCGACAGAATGTGTTCCTGCCTGCGCACAAGGAGAGATATGCAACGAAGGCATCTGCGAAACACCGTTAGGATGTACTGACGATTTAAACTGCGCAGAAAATGAAATATGCAATAAAGCAACAGGCGAATGTGTTTCCACGCCAACTACACCACCACTAGCCAAAACTATTCCAGCATCAGCATCTAATCTTTTAGGTTCAACTCTTCCTTCACCATCACCACCACCAATTATTCCAACGCCAGAATGTACCATATCAACACAATCAAAAGACTGCACAGCAGGTTTTGCTTGTGACAATACAGGCAAATGCAAAACATCCTGCTCAGAGCAAACACCTGCAGATTGCCAGCAAGGGTTTTTATGTTTTGAAGGAATATGTGATTTAGATATTATTGATTGCATGAATGATAATGGAGAACCAGACAACACTAAATGCACAACAGGAATGTTTTGCAGTCAAGACTATTTAATCTGTATACAATGCGATGAGCAGCATAAATGCGCAAAAAATTATGTATGCAGCAGCATGGGCGTTTGCCAGCCTGCAGGATATAAAGAAGAAGATTATGAAGAAGATGAACAACAAGGAACACCACCTCAACAAACAGGATTGCAACAACCACCTTTCTTACAACAACCATCGGTTCCATCAACACAACAATTATCAGGACAGTTACCTCCTGAAGGAATTGCTTCGGATGGTTTAGCTGGTGGAGAAGAAATTAATGATTTATCCGGCGAACAAACTTATGATGAATCTGCGCTAGAACCATCAGAGCCATCAGAAGAATTAACATTTTCGCAGCAGCAAACACAACAAATGGCTGCATCCAAACAACAGAAGCAAGAACAAAAATTTGGAGCAGAAAAAGGTGTTGTTGGAAAAGCGTTAACAAAACAACCTAATATAAGCATATTAGCAAAAGGAAAAACATACTGGTGGGGTGTTGTTATATTTGTTTTAATTGGAAGTTTAATTGCTTCATTAATTTTTATGCATAAACGAGAGCTTGCATTAAGAAGTCAATCAACAAATCAAACAACAAATCAGACAACTCAACCAACAAAACAAGACACAACCTCTATGCAATCTCCTAGTTTTTTACAGCAAAATAATATGGCTATGCAGCAAACAAAACCCCAAAATGTTCAGTCAGCGATGTTCGCTCAGCCAATGACGCTGCAGCTTGCGCAGCAAACATCGGCAATAGAACAGAATTTTGTTAATTATGTTGAGTCACAGTTAGAAAACGGGCTGACAAAAGACCAAGTCATTGTTCAGCTAATTAATTTAGGCTGGGATAAACCCACAATCCAGCAATTGTTTACAAAATATAACGCAATGTTTATGGACAAAAACGAGCGTGAACAAATATTAAATTATATCAGATATTATACTGCGAAAGGTATGCCAAAAGAGTCAATTAAATCAGCATTAATCAAAGCAGGATGGAAGGAAGAAGTTATTGAAAGCTTGATTAAGAATTATTAAATAAACTGTTTTATTAGTTCATGGGCGAAGCCACCCTTTCCATAATTCTTTTTTTATTTCCTACCTGATTGGACACGTTCATGATGATTTAATTAAGGATTTATTATTTTAAACTTAAACGAATTATATAACGATTAAAAAACGTAAAAAACTTTTCATGGGACGGGGGACTGCGTCCCACAAACTAGTTGAGAGCGGGAAATCGGATTATAAATAAAAAAAAGAATATTAAGAAATAGGAACTAAAAAACAAATATAGAAAATAAACAAATCACTTCTTTGCTTCTTCTGCACTTTCTTCTTTCTTGCTTTTCTTTGGAAGATGATCTTCTACAACCTTGACAATCTTCTTACAGCTGTCTTCACTTATTGTCAAAGGCGAACCTTGGAACAATAATTTAACCAGCTCAACCTTTGTTGGCATTAGATCAACAATCTTATAAATATGGGCATCTCTTAATCTTGGTATCTTTAAGGCATTAAGCTTGTTTATTAATTCTTCTCCACCCTTTACTTTGATTGATAAGAATTGATCAAGATATTCTTCTGTTTTTGCAGCTCTGAAATTTAATTCGCCCAAATTTTTCTTATTTTTTTCCAAATCTGCCTTTAATTGAACCATTGTAATTGGTTTTTCCTCAAGAATTTTTGGTTGTGCCATGTTTTATCTCCATTAAACTTTCTATTAATTCATCTTGGTAAGATGAACAGGATGAACAATTAATACTTTTCTTTTTTCTCCGTCATATAATTCAACTTTATAGCATTCTCCTCTTTTGCCTATTATATTCCCCATTTTTCCATGGAATCTTCTATTATACATTCCATTTTGAACAGAGGATTCTGTCATAAGTTTAACCCTATCTTTTACTTCAAATGATTGAAAATACTTTGTCAGACTTAATTTACCTTTTTTCTTATAGCTCTTCATAAATATATGTCTTGTTTTTCTTCTTGCTCCGCCAATTCTTTTTGTCATATTATAACCTCAAATTTATGTGTTACTTATTAAAAAAGGGGGTTATTTTATAAAAGTTATGTTTTTTTTAACCCAATAACATAAAAAAATGCCTCGGCCGGGACTTTCAAATCCGAAGGATTTGATCTCCTTTGGAATATTTGAACCCGGGTCTTTGCCTTTCTTTGCCTATTCAATAAAACTCGAAAGGGCAAAATGATGGGCCGGACTACACTACCGAGGCAATATGAACATGATTTTATTAGTAATATATAAATTTATTATAATGTCGGACATAAATAGTTATACATTTGTTATGTCCGACAAATAGAGTAAGTGACACGATTTGTATAAAAATTTACGTCACTTACTATATAATTGTGTATAAACTAATTATAACCTAACTATTTAAAGCTAAATGAGCTAAAAATGGGCCCGGCGAGATTCCCACGAGCTTTTTATCAAAACCTCGGAAAAGAATCATGCGACCTACGCAACTTCGTTGCTCGGTCACATAATCTATTTTTTCTGGGTATTCGCTAGCCATTAATTAACTGTAATCTAAATGGGCCCGGCGAGATTCCCACGAGCTTTTTATCAAAACCTCGGAAAAAATCATGCGACCTACGCAACTTCGTTGCTCGGTCACATTATCTATTTTTCTCTGAGTATCCGCTTGTTTCTGAGTATTCGCTGGTCATTAATTAAATGTAATCTAAATGGGCCCGGCGAGATTCGAACTCACGACCCCTGCTTATCATAGGAGTGCTATTTTTTGTATGCAGCACAGTCATATAAGAGCAGTGCTCCATTGCCTGAAATAGTCTTATTTTAAGCTTAATTTCTCCAGGCTAAGCTACGGGCCCGATTAGTTAGCCTTATCACCCTAATTTTAATCTTTAATCTGAAGATTTTATACGAGTTTATAAATATTTCGTTGAACAAAAGATTTATAAATAGATTATATACCCACTTATCTAATTATCAATTAATGATTGATTTTACAAAGAACTTAACAACCGAGGTATGCTAAATGAAAAGAAGTTCGAGAAGATGGAAGAAAAAAGGCCAAATGAGATGGAAATGGCAGCGTAAGAGAATGAAGAAAGAAAAGAGAAAGAGAGTCAAAAAGTCATTGTAATCCTGTTTTTTTGCTTTATTATTTATTCTATTTATCTTATTAACTTGTTTTATTAATTCATTTTTTCATTTCATATGTTTAACTATTTCTTTTATCTTTCCGAAATTATAAACATTATCCCCTACAATAAAAACGTCGAGTTTACCTATGTCTGCTTGTTTAAGCAAAGGATTTAATAACTCTTCTTTGAGAATGTCTGTACCTTCAATTAACGGATTAAAAGAAGGCATTACAATCAGATTATATATTCTCTGCTCTTTAAATGCGTATTTTTCCAATTTACTTATTATCTTTTTATTCATTATCCAATTGCCTTTCAAAAAACATTTGTACTTCTCTACCCGTGGACCTTGTTTAAGTGATATTGCTGGATGTTCGTGGCCAATAATTATTGTTTTTGTTTGTTTTGAAATTTCTGTCGGTATTTTGTCGCCGTGGACAAAAAGTATATCATCAACTAAACAATTATCAACTATCTCTAAATTTCTTTTTTTTGCAATTGGCCCGAGAATTGTATCGTGGTTTCCTTTGATGAGAATAATGTTATTGCAGAATTTAGAAAGAAAATCAAGAAACCTTAATGTCTGTCTCCATTCTGTCTCTGAAATCCTGCCGAATTCATGCTTTAAATCTCCAAGAATTATTATCTGGTTAATACTATTAAACCTAAATATTACTTCTTTTATTATCTTTTCGATGTTAATCATTATTTCTTTAAACTGTGTTCTTGGAATAAGAATGCCCTGTTTATTTAATGCTTCTTCATATCCAATATGAACGTCTGGAATAACCAAAGTTTTTGATTTCGTTAGAAATAGGCAGAGGTCAATAATTTCAATGTTTTTGAAGATTTGCATTATTAACAGATAATTTCAGGATTTTATAAATATAGTGGTGGACTTTAATATCTTTATCCATTTACTTAAAGTCCACGAATAGCTAACGAACTAAAACTACTTATCAATATTGTTTAGTTCGTTCAATATAACAAACACAACGAGTTATATTCAACCAACCAATAGTTAAGTATAAATTTGTTGGTTGAATATTCAGCAGACCACAACTAAATGGATAAGATGTTTGTGGTTTGCTATATTACTGAAAGTTACTGTGTTTGTTATATACTAAATGGAATTAGTTTTCGAACAAACTAATTCCATTTGTATATACAAAAGTCCTTGTTTTTTGTTCGGAAGCTAAGGACTTTTAGTATATATAGTAAGTAACACGAGATGTACAATAATTTAAGTTACTTACTATATAACTATTTATTATAAAATTATTTTTTGGAAAAAACAAGAGCAAAAAACAATGGAAATGTTTTTATATCCATAACTATTCGCAGTTTAGATGGACACAGTGAACCATTTTGCAGAGTATATCCCAAGAAGATATTGTCCTGCATTGGATACGTTGGTTGACGAATCTCATTCTTGTGAAAAAGACTATTTAAGCATTTCACATTTATTTTTACCATCAGCTAAATTACATGACTTATCAGAAGGTGAGTGTGTAAGTGTTACTATTGGTGGGATTACTACTATTTTGTATGATGCTACAGATATTTTGTGGTGGGCTAAAAAGAAACAAGAGCAAGATATTCCTGAAGATGAACTAGTTAGAGGAATTAAAGGAGTAATGGGTGAAAGAATGCTCTCTTTACTTATGGAATATTTTTTACAGGTTGTTTCCCATTATGAAGAAGAAAAAAAAGGAGAATCTTCTTTTAAAGAGAATAACATAATAAGTGGTGTTTTAAGAGAACCTCGTAAACATCGAGGTAAAGGTTATATCGCTCGCTTTAATAATGATTATCTTCTTCGTTTCAAAGGAGTAAGTAATTTTGTTATCTTAAAGAAAGATACGCATACAGATGTTGTAACCTCATACCAACAAGAACGATTTGGTTTGATTTCTACAGAAATAGATGGGTTAGGATATCTTCACGTAGGTGATGAGAGATACCTCTTAATTGGCGAATCATTTACTAAGAGAGAATTTAATCTTCATTCATGGAACAAAAACAGGCATACTAATGGAATTGAAGAAAGAGTTTTTGACCCTTTCAAATCTCTTTTTCCTAATCATCATTTAATTTACTTTGTCATGGGTTATGAAGAAAGCTTATTTGACTTAAATTTTAACCCATTAAGAATTAAGGGTGATCCCAATAAGGTTTATACTAAATTAAAAGAAATCGGTGTTGATACTTGTTTTGTGCCTATTCCTAAAACAGATAAATCATTATTACTACTTGCAGAAACAATTGTAAAACAGAAAATAGGCTTAGTTAAATCTCTTTTAACACATATTCAACAATAGAAAAATAAATGAAACATTTTAATCATCGTAAGTAATAAGTCTGCCTCTATTGTAAATTTAACTCGATTTATCTATTTTGGTTTAAGTAGCATGATGGTACAATGATACAACAAATATGTGGTTCTTGATGCTCAGAATTACACCAATCAAGCGGTGGTTCTTGAGCACACAGAATCCCACCCGACCATAAACCAATGATTGGTGGAATTCTGTTGTTTCAGATTAAATATTGACTTAATAACTAATTTTTCATTTAATCTGAAACAATTTGTCAGCTTTGCTGTTTTGTCTCGTAAGACTATAAAGGAAGCGAAAACAATTGGAAACTCAGCTGTTCTTCTACGCATCATTTTTCGCGTTTTCGCCAAAGCTGACTGGCAGACTTATTACTTACTAATCATCTGCTGCAGCACTTTCCCAATTATCTACTTTAGGATCATTCCATTCATAAAAATGATTATCCACTAAGAAATCTAAATTTGGTTTTCTTCCTGAATCAACAAATTCTTTTTGGAGTTGCAGAACACTAACAGTTGCATATAATAATGATTTTTTAATATAATCAATGTCTTCTTTATATTCCGGAATATGCAGGTCTCTCTCTTTAAGCCGTCTATTTAATTCATCTTTATCTCTGAAATGTGGACCTTCTGTTGCATTAAGTGAATGCTGAATAAAAAAGCGTACATTTTTAACTATAAATTCAAACAAGCTTGGTTTACCCAAAATACTTTCTGGAGCGAAATATGCCCAGTTTAGTGAACCCGCAATAGTTTTTAATTTCATATATGCTTGTGATATGCCTCTTTCAATGACTTCATCCTGACCAACTTTAAGGAAAGGGAATTCTCCAAATAAAACTTTAGTGTGCATTAAGAATTCTCTAGGATCATGCAAAAAGCGTATATGTCTTATTACATATTCTTCATTTGCAGGGAAAAGATGAATACCTAAATGCTTGGCTCCATGTGGTAGTTCTGAATCATTATGTGCTTCTATTACTTTACCATCATAAACTGCCGGACAAGTATTCTTTAAAATTTGATGAGCTCTTGCAATATCTCTCACCATCACCCAATTATCAAAGTCAGAATAACCTTCAGGATTATCTGTTCTTGCAGCTGAGCCATAAAGTAATACTCCTGCCAAATCATCACCTAATTTTTGTTTCAGCCATTCAACATAAACAAACCTTTTCTGAATATCTTTCTTTGGCACATCAATTTTACGTACTCTCCTCTCATAGTTTCTCTTTCCAACAGGAATTTCCAACATATATTCTATAAATTGTCTTTTTATTTGAGAAAGAGCATCATCCCATGTTGTAGGATCCAATAAATTTCCAAATAAAAAAGGATATTCTCTTTCTTTTAAATGACCGTAAAATCTGCCTATCACATATAAACGATTAGCAATGTGAGCTTTGTTAACTACTGTTCCCAATTCTTTTCGTTTGTGAATAATGGCTGCATCAATAGTTGCTGCTTTTGCCTCAATTTCTGTTTGTAATTGAAGCAAGACTCTTTCTTTCTCCGGAATATAATTTTCATCACTACCAAAATATTGCTGCATTGCATCAGGATTCATATTTTGTGCAACTCTCATAAAAGTAGTGGGTATATAATCTCTAAAACCTCTTAACACGTCAATTGTCCAAGGATTGACTAACGTTGTTACATCAGAATTAAGAATTAATTTTTCCAGTTCATCCATAGTTGGAACACTATCTAACACAATAGGGCGGACATATTCAAACTTATTTTCATATGGTAATCCTGGAACCTTGTAATTTAATCCTTTATGTTCAAAAAGTATCTTGGCCATCTTAACACCTTTTTATAGTAAAAAATCATTAATATTAATATAAAAAAGGGGCTAGTTTTAAAAGATTTATAGTTTAGAGGGTATAGATACAGATAAGTTAATTGTTTTTAAAAGAAATTATCTAATTCTAGTAGTTAATTAAAACGAAAATCATCACTTCTTCCCCAACCCAATCTTCGCTAAAACCAACTGATGCATTCTTCTCAAGAATTCAACCTTCTCCTCTATTTTCAAAACATCAACATATCCCTGCAGAGCAAGATTAAATGCAAACGGCGTCGGTATTTTCGTATGGATTTCAATTACCGCAATTTTTTTGTCTTCAATGCCTTTAATGATCTTTTTTGCGTTTTCAATATCCATCAAATCTTCAAGAACTTCTCTTCTCGCCTCTTTAAGAATGCAAAAATCATCGCTTATTCTTTTGACAGCAGTTAATAACAGCATTGAATTTACCTGCTGTCTTCCAACATGTTTTGTATGCCCCTTATAACTTCTTAATATCATCAGCGCTCTTGCTGCGCAATGCCTGAATCTTCTCCTAAGAACTTCTGTCTTGTCAATAGCAGCCCTCATCACCAGCTCCATCTTTTCGCTCTTTAGCAATTCCAATGCTTTTTTCGGGTGGATTGATTTCTCAGCGCTGATATAAAAGCCATTGTCATTTATCCCAATCTCAACATCCTTATGCTCTGTTCTGGAAATTGCAAGTGCTATTGCCCTGCTTAAAACATCATTAACCCTTCTGCCGTATAAAGAATGAAACAGCATCTTTTTTCCGTATTGGTCTTCATAATGTTCAATAATTATCTTTTTGTCTGTTGGTATTTCGCCGATATAATCATACTGCTCTTTAAAATAATTATAAATTGCATTTGCGCTGTTTTCGTCGACATAGAGATAGGTGTTTATGAAATCCTTTATTTCCTTCTCTGGTTTTTCTGCCTTGAACTTTTCTTCCATTAATTTTCTGAATCTTCCAATTTCTAGCCCCAAGTCGAAGCTGAGTGGCAGCATTTCGCTGAACCATGAAGGGATATTCGGCGGGCGCTGAAGAGCTGGTTTGACAAGTGCAACCATACCTTTTGCATAGAGAAATTCATACTGCTCTCCTCCGAGAACAAAAACATCCCCTCTTTTTAGCCTTTCCAAAAATGCTTCGTCTAATTTGCCGATAACTGCCTCTCCAACTTTTACAGTTATAAATGTCTCGTCGGGAATTGTACCTATATTTGTCATGTAAATAACTCTGCTCATTCTCCCTCTCTTCCCTGCTTCCTGTGAAACTTCATCAAACCAAATCTTTGCATAAACATGCCTGTCTTCAAGGCTTGCAAATTTGCCGCTCAGAAATTCAAGAACTTCTATAAAATCTTTTTTTTGAAGATATTTATAGCAGTAACTTTGCTTGATCAAATTATATAATTCATTTACATTCCATTTCTGTTCTAAGCACAGTCCATGAATCTGCTGCGCGAGAACATCCAATGCATTTGTGGGAATATGAATCTTGTCAATCTTTCTTTCGATTGCTGATTTTAGCAATACTGCGCATTCCACCAAATCATCCCTGTCTAGAACAATTATTCTCCCTTTTGTGGTTTCATGCAGCCTGTGCCCTGAACGCCCTATTCTTTGAAGTGCTCTTGCAACTGACTTCGGGCTGCCTAAGCAAAGAACTAAGTCAACATAACCAATGTCAATCCCTAATTCCAAGGAAGTTGAGCTTACGCAAACTTTAAGCTTTCCCTCTCTCAATTGTGTTTCTATCTTTCTGCGGTGAGTAACGCTCAGGCTGCCATGATGCGCTCCAATATTTTCAGTATATTTTGCAGGAAATTTCTCTTTAAGAAAATCAACAACACGCTCAGTTGCGCTTCTTGTATTCGTGAAAATCAGTGTAGTCTTATGCTCCTGTATTAATTTATCCATCATTTCATACATTGAATGGTGCATAAGGGCATGCTCTACACCAATTAAATCTTTAACAGGACAAAGCACTTTCAAGTCCATTTCTTTTATGAACTGCACATTCACTATTTTACATTCCCTATTTGCGCCGACGAGAAAACTCCCAACCTCTTCAAGCGGAGCAATTGTTGCGCTTAATCCTATTCTTGTTAAATGAGGCGATAAATAAGACAGCCTCTCCATTGACAGCGAGAGATGTACGCCTCTTTTGTTCTCAGCCAGCGCATGAATCTCGTCGACAATCATCCATTCCACTTTTTTAAGATGTTCCCTGAATTTTGGCGAGGAGAGCATTAAGGCAAGGCTTTCAGGGGTTGTGATTAGGATATGCGGCGGAAGTTTCAGCATCTTCTGTTTCTCATTTTGGGTTGTATCGCCTGTCCTAACACCAATTCTAATTCCAAGATCTCCATTTGCTTTTCCAGCAAGCGTTTCCATTTCTCTTAACGGCTCGATAAGATTAACTTTAATGTCTTCGTTTAATGCTTTTAATGGTGAGATGTAAACACAATATACTCTGTCTTCGAGAATGCCTTTTTCATGGGAGTCAATGAGCTCATTTAATATGGATAAAAAACCTGTTAATGTTTTTGTTGCGCCAGTCGGTGCTGAAACCAAAATATTGCTTCTTGAATGAATTTCCATAACGCCGAATAACTGCGGCAGAGAATAAGCCTTAAATCTATTAAAAAACCAGGTCTTGACCAATGGATGCAGTATTTGATCTATTTCCTCTGGCTTGTTTGGTATTTCCTTAATATTGATTAAAGATTTTTGGTGTTTTTCCATGATACCAAAAAAGACAAGGATTATGCTACTGCCTCAAATTTGTTGCAGTGGCATTTCTCTGTTTATCTTTCAGGGAACGGAAATCCTGCATTATTACAGCATGATTTCCGCCATCGGCGTAGCTGACTGCAAGGAGGCTAATCTTTTCATTCAACTGGCAGTAGCATAATTCCTATGGGGGCTATGCACATACGAAATGGAAAAATAAGCAAAAAATAGATTCGGAAAATTTACGGAAAAATCTGGCAAAGTTTTATTAAGATGTGAATTCATTATGTTAATTAATGGTGCAGGAAAGAACACTCCTAAAACTGGCATTCATTGTTTCTATTATAGGTATAGTGCTATTATATCTTTTTGCAGATTCAATTGTCCTTCCAGAAACAAGACTGAATGAAACGCAAGGTATGGATGGGAAGACTATCAACGTTTTTGGTGTGGTTAAAAGCGTGAGAAATAAGGTTAGTGATAATAATGATTCTTCTTCAACAATATTAACCATTGAACAAACAAATACAATAACTGTTTATGCAGATGATGTTATTAATGTTTCTAAAGGTGATAATGTTGAAGTTCTTGGCAGATTGGATGATGAAGGAAAGATTGTGTATAGCGAGGAGATAAAGGTGAAGAAGTGAATTCTGCTGCAAAACTAAAAAAGATTAAAGAGAACTTTGCAAAAATAGGCATTTCCTGATTTTGAAGGTATTTTATATGAGATATTCATTAAAAATCAAGAAAAAAGTGAATTATTCAAAGTTCTCTAAAACTAAGACAAAACAAGTATGTGTCCACTGGTTTAAAAGCCCCATATGCATAAAAAACAAAGAGATTATGCGTTATAATACTTCTCACTGGACAAGTCGGCGTAAGGTTTATATATGCAGCTGGTTTTACAGTTAATGTATGGGAACTGATAATATTCAAACTAACAATATTCACAATGCGTTGGTTGTATTTGAAGGTAAACAGATTAGAAGAATCTGGGTTGATAATCAATGGTTCTTCTCTGTAGTTGATATAATCAGAGTATTAACAGAAAGTGTTGATGCTAAAGATTATTGGTATAGGCTAAAGCAGAGAGAACAAGAAACTAGTGATGTTCAACTATCGACAATTTGTCGACAGTTGAAACTCCTTGCGGAAGATGGTAAATTTAGAGAAACTGATTGTGCTAATACTGAAGCATTGTTTCGTATTATTCAGTCTATTCCTTCTAAGAAAGCAGAGCCATTCAAACTTTGGCTTGCTCAAGTAGGTTATGAACGTGTCCAAGAAATAGAAAACCCAGAACTTGCACAAAAAAGAATGAAAGAACTTTATAGATTAAAAGGCTATTCTGATGATTGGATTGAAAAAAGAGTAAGAGGTATCGTAATCAGAGATGAATTAACAGACGAATGGAGTAAAAGAGGCGTTAAGGTCGGAAAAGAGTATGCAATATTAACATCAGAGATTTCAAAAGCAACATTTGGTATGACACCTACTGAATACAAACAACTTAAGGGATTGAAAAAAGAGAACTTGAGAGACCACATGAATGACTTAGAGCTAATTTTTACAATGTTGGGTGAAAGAGTCACAACTGAAATAACAAGAGTTAAAGATGCAAAATTGTTTGACAAATGTTCAGATGCAGCAAAAGAAGGCGGTGAGGTTGCAGGAAATGCAAGGAAAGATGCTGAAAAAAAGATAGGAAAATCTATAACTACACCTGAAAATTATTTGTTAGAACCTGAAAAAAAGAAAAGAGGAATGTTGGAAGATAAACCCAAAAGCAGATAATAAACAAATAAAAAAGTGCATAAGAAAGATTAATCAACAAATAATGATTTTTATATAATCTTTATACATAATATTTATATACTTAGCTTAATAATAGTATTACATGGACGTTTTCTGTAAGAATTGTAAAAGCCAGATGAAACCCCAAGGTCGAATTATGTTTGGGAATAGCTGGTATAACCAGTTTAAATGCATAAGCTGCAATAATGATGAATTTATGATAATAGAAAAGGATTTGTTTGAAGAAAGCTTGTTTTAAATATTTGTTGAGTTAATTTTATAAATAACTCTTTCTATAAACAATATAATGCCTAAAAAAAAGAGAGTAACAAAAGATAATAGTACTTTTAGTAATATTCATCATCATCTTAAAAATGCGCACAAACAGGTTAAACACAATTTTAACAAACATATCACCAATAATTTTAACAAACACATAACACATCATATAAAACATCATTCTAACAAAATCCATAAACACCTTATTCATCATTATCAGCGAAGAAAACATATTGAATTAGATGAGCTTCCTAAATGGAAAAGAACTGTTCTTGAGTTTAATCATAAATATTTTCATTGGCTTGAACATATTGTTGAGCATGCAATACCTTGGCTTGTATTAATTCTGTTGTTTATAATCATTGCAGAGTTTGGAAATGAAATCAATCGGTTTATTGAATTTCTATTTAATCGCTCATTCCACGCATTAGCTGAAGTGGCAGAAATCGCAGAAAAAAATCACGCAACCATTCTCGCAATGGATAAAGTAATAATCTCTTTTTTCGTTGTTGATCTTTATTTTAATTTCTTCAAAAAAGCTACATTAAAAAGCTTTTTCAGGACTTATTTTATAGATGTGATTGCAGTATTGCCTCTTGGACTAGCATTAGAAGCTGTTGCAAGAGAAATTGGCGGCGCCCAGTCTGTTACACACGTTGCTGTTGATACAGAGAGGATTGCAGTGAGGGCAGCGAAAACCACAAGGATAATAAAATTAATAAGAGCCATAGCCAGACTTTCGAGAGCGATTAGACTATATAGGCTGTATTATTTTTTTGTTTCAGATAATTCTGATAACCTTAATAAACTTAATAATCCCAAGAATACATTTAATAAACAAAAACATATAAATAAGAAGCGATATGCTAAAAAAGAGAATAAAGATTATAAGAAAAAGAAATAAAAAAACAAAAGAATTTGGTGAAGGTGATGTTATTATGTCGAAAAAAGAAATAATAGACATGTTAAACAAGGCATTAGAATTAGAGCATGCTGCTTATGTGCAATACTTGAGCCATGCGGAAATTGTAGATGGCTTAAATTGCGAGCCAATTATAGCGAGACTGCAGGAAATTGCTAAAGACGAGGCAGAGCACCAGAAAAAGTTCAGAACTCTGATTGGTGATTATTTGTTTGGAGTTCCAACCATGAACATTGCAAAGACTTTTCCAGCAAAAACAATAAAGGAAATACTTGAGGTTAACCTTAAAGGAGAAAAAGAGGCAGTGGATTTTTACAAGAAGATCCTTGATAAAATAAGTAATGAGAAAAAAGACCTGCCTTATGAATTTTGGACATTAGAACATGAAATAAGGCATGTGATAATTGACGAGCAGGAGCATATTGCAGAACTGAAAAAATTGCTTGCAATAAATTAAATGGATGGATTGTGATAAGTGTGTGTGCAGTGAGGTGGAAAGATGATTAAAGGAATTAAACCAAATTTCAATATTATGAAAAGTAATGATAATGATGAACCAACTATCAATAATAATGAAACAAACTTAATCAATAGTAATGCTTTTAATGAGAATGGTAATGCTCATAATGAAGAGAAAGCAAATCAAATGAATACACTAAACTTTAACAGCACAATCACACCTATGCCTAACTCCATAGAATTATTAGACGACATAATGAAAGCAAGGGATGAATTATTTGAAAAACAATTAGGCGACGGGTTAAAGGCGCATAGGAAGCTGGCTGGGTTATTGCAGATTAAATGAAAAATTTCTCATTACGTTGTATTTAATCTGCAAGATTGTAAATTTAAATGAGAAGATTTTAATTAAATTTACAATAGTGATGAAGTGAGCTGGTTTATTCTTATCTGTTTTTTAGCATACAAAAATAATTACAATATCGAAATTCAAGGATTTTTAGTATATATTAAACTCTTCTAAACACCTTTCCATACATTTCGTGTTTAGGAGTAAATGTGCCATATCTTAATCTTTGGTACTCTAATACTCCTTTTTGATCAAATCTATCTATATTATATATTACAGTATCACCAACATCTATAAATCCATTTTGTCTTATCAATGGATAAAGCTCTTCCTTTAATTGTATAGGTTTTGTATTTTCTCTGACAAAATCTTTTATTGGGTCGACATTAAAGCCAATATTCCAAGGCCATTCATCAATACTGATAAAATACCCCCCTTCTTTCAAAACAGAGTGTATCTTTTTTATAGCTTTTTTTGCGCATCCTGCTTTATTATTTAACCAATGAAAGCAATAAGAAACTATTACTGTATCTGGAGCTCCTTCTTGTGCGACAATGTCGTCTAAATCAAGAATGTCTTTTTGGTAAAACTCAACCTCGACTGAAGCAAGCATCTGCTTGTAAAGAGAATTCGGTATAATTTTTCTTTTTTTTAAGTATTCTACAAAATGATAAAGTTTTTCTATTTTTTTGCAAGCATTCAATAATACAAGAGGAGAATTGTCAATACCTATCAATGTACTATGTGTGTCAGGAATATTCGCTAGTAAAGGTGAACCAATCAATTCAAAATTTGCAGTTCCGCAGCCTAAATCATATATAACACCATTCATATATCTTTTCTCTACAAATTCTCTATAAATTGCATTCATGACTTTAAAATGTTTTTTCATATGTGCATCGTAAGATGAATCCAACAATATTTTTCTTCCATCTAATGAATAAATTCTATTAAAAGAACGAGAAACCTCTTGGTATCTCCTGCTTGCTTCACAAAATCTTTCTAAATCCCTTTGCTCTGTTTTTGAACGATTATAATTTCTTAAGGCTTCAACTAAGTTTCTTACATTCCATTCTTTCTTTTTCGCTTTTCTTTTCAAACTATTTTCTTTATCTGTTGGATTAAGCATTGCATAAAGAAGAAATTCAAATCAACTTAAAAAGTTATTTCTTATAAATAAGAACATAAATAGGATATGACAACAATTATTTTATATCATCCAACACAAAAATAGTCTCTGTCTGTCCAATGCCAGGTATTTTTCTTAAGTCTTTCATAATTATATTATTTAACATTTCCATATCTTTTACATAGAATTTAAGCAGAATATCAAATCTGCCTGTAATGTATTTTATCTCAACAATATTAGGAAGTGCAGACAGGTATTTTCCTAAAAGATACCTATCTGCCTCTTTTTTCCAGACAGAAATATTATAATGAACAAGTATATACACAGTTATGGTGTTTCCTATTTTTTTCTGGTCAAGAACGAGTGAATATTGCTTGATTATTCCTTCTTTTTCAAGCTTTTTTATTCTATTGTGAACAGTTGTTATTGGTATCCCTATTTTTTTGGAGATTTGATAAGTAGATTGCCTACTGTTCTGTTTGAGATAATCAATGATGGCCATATCTTTCTTATCTAAAAATTCATCTTCTTCCATCTTTTTGACCATAAATGGAAGAATATTTCATTAATATATAAATTTTTTGTTGAAAAGTGGGGATTTCTTCCATTTTTGTGAAGATAATTTTATATACCTCTTGAGTTATACTATAGGTAGCACGGATAATAATCTAAAAAAATTACAAGGGGTGAGTCAGGGTTAATTGTATTGTTAATTTGAATTTTTGCAAAAATAATTGTGTTGTATTCCACACTACTACATGAACTTAAATACCTTATTATGCTTCATTATGTCATGCGTATACATTATTATGTTAATGCTCGTATACAAATGTTAAAAAATGAGTGTAGATTCAAGTAATGTTATGAAACTTGCATACATTATAAAACAAAGGTGGTGAGGTGGGAATATGAAAAATAAATTTAGTAAGATATGGTTAATCTGTATAAGTTTAATTGTTTTGGCTTCTTTGATTCTACCGAGTGTTTTCGCTGTTTCTGGCTATGTTGATAATGTGTTGGTTTCAACAAAAGATTGCACTTCTCCGCCAGCATCTACATACTTAAATCAGTGTAGCCCTGCTTCTTCTTTTACTGCTGGTCAGCAGGTTTGGCATTGCATAAAATTAATTACACCTTCAGGTGGGTCAGCAATTACAGCTAATTTCTATGTGGATGGGCAGCAGAAAAAATCAAATTCATTTCCAGCATATCATGCTCCTAAAGACCACCAAATAAGATGTGATTATTATAAAACATATACTAATGCTGATGTTGGAACACATAAATTTAAAGGAGAAGTTTCACCTTGTGGTGGAGGAGCATGTTCTAAAGAGGTTAGCTTTGAGATAAAAGCTGCGCCACTTCCAGCACAACCAAAATTTACTATTACATCTGTTTATATGAAAGACTCAAACGGAAATAAAAAGACCACTTTTAATAAAGGAGAAAAAATAAAGGGTTGTACAATCATTAAAAATTTAGGTGATGGGGATGGTGCAGTTACATTAAAAAATTATTTCTTGCCAAGTGGGCAACTCCTTAATTCTGCGTCAAATAATCTAGCTCCAAATAATATAATGGAATCCTGCAGCAGTTTGCCATTAATCAATATTGTGGGAACATACGGCTACACAGCAAAGATAACGCCATGCTCAGCGCCGCAAAAATGCGCAAAATCAGTTCATTTTAAGATAACTTAAAGAGGTGGAAAAATGAAAAAAATAATATTATTTCCAATTATTATTTGTTTGGTTTTTTTGATGGCGCAAAGTGTTTTTGCTGATTCTGTTTTGGATCAACAGCAGACAAATGGTGGGAGTGAATTTATTTTTACAAGTGCTGGAGATTGGGCTAAACAGACTTTTGTTCCGATATATAATAAATTAAATAGGATAGAACTTGAAATGAAGCGAAATACACCGAGTCAACCAGTAACGCAAGAATGCCTAGGTCAATTTGCATTTAAATTAACCGTATTAACTAATTCTGGAGAGAAAATAATAACCAAAAACATGATGATGAGCGATTCATATACCTCTGTATATTTTGACTTATCGCCAGATGAAGCTTTAACAAAAGGAAACACATATTGGATGAAAATAGACTATTTAGGAACAACATTTCCTTCATGTATTGGAAAAGATGTAAAATTGTATTGGAGAAGATCAACCTCAACAAGTTCATATTCCAACGGAATTGGCACAGATTCAAAAAATCAAAATAATAATGATTTCGTGTTTAAAACTTATGCCACTATAAATCCTGATTTTCAGATAATAAACGCTTATACAAGCACAACTTCAGGTGAAACTGGAAAGAGTAACAAATTTGAAGCAGATAATTATGTTTATCATTGTATTCAAGTTAAAAATAATGGTGGTGTAAAGGGAAATCTTTATATTAAATATATAGTGAATGACAAAACAATATACACCAGCCCTTATACTAAAGAGATTTTAGCAGGTGAAACATCGCCGTCATGGTGTTATGATGATTATTATAATTCAGACGAAGTAGGAACGTATACATTTAAAGGTAAATTAGACACCACATTGTGTTCTGTTTGTGAAAGTGCACCATATTATTTTGAAATATATAAGGATTGCACACCACAAACATGGTATAAAGACAGCGACGGAGACGGATATGGCATATCTTCTGATACAAAAAGTGCATGTCCTTCTGATCCACCCGATGAATACGCAGACAAAAGTGGAGACTGCAATGATAATAAAGATTATATCTATCCTAATGCTCCTGAGCAATGCAATACTTACGACGACGATTGTGACGGAACAAAGAATGAAGGTGTTGAAAAATATATTTCATGTGGATTAAATGGTAAAGGACAGCAAAAACAAATCTGTGACCAAAATGCTCAATGGGTTAATTCTGGAAGTTGTAGTGATAGTGATGTCTGCACAAATGGTCAGACAACCCAATGTGGAACAACAGATGTTGGTGAATGCAGTTATGGTATAGTAACTTGCGCAAATGGGAATTTTAATGGGGCATGTGTTGGAGAAATAAAACCAACAAGTGAAACATGTAATAATAAAGATGATAATTGCGACGGCTCAAAAGACGAGTCTCTTCAACAGTTTATCACTTGTGGGATTAATAACAATGGCCAGCAGAAACAAATTTGTTCAAGCGGTGTATGGGTTAACTCTGGAAGTTGCAGCGATACTAGTGTCTGCACAAATGGTCAAACAACCCAATGCGGTACAACAGATGTTGGAGAATGCAGTTATGGTACAGTAACTTGCGCAAATGGAAATTTTAATGGGGCATGTGTTGGCGCGATTGAACCAGTCCAAGAGCAATGCAACAACAAAGACGACAACTGCGACGGCAATAAGGATGATAATTTAATCTGCAATACTAACGAGAATTGTGGAAGTTATGGACATGCTTGCAGTCAAACAGAGATATGTAATAACAACGGAGAATGTGAATCGATATTACAACAATTACCAGATAATGGCTATCTTGTCATTCAGCCTGAGGCTTTCAAGTTAATTGCAAATAAACTAATAGCAGAGAAACAAGTTAATAAAGTTTTTTTTAAAGAAGAAAATGAACAAAATGCTGAGAAATTATTATCTAAGTATTTAGGTACTATTGATGATTTAACTTCATTTCCATTAATGCTTGTTAAGGATTATAAATGGGTTGTACAGAATTATTATCTTATTGAGTTTTCAAAATTTGAAGTAAATATACTTGCAACAACAAGCAATACTGTTTTCTTTTTGTCACATAAAGAATACCAATTAACTATCACTGAAATTACAGTAATCACAAAACAGACTAATAACTTTATAAAAGGCTTAAAGGATAAAACCCAATTACTTTCTTATGGTTTAGCAGTTTACAATGGTCTTCAAGAATCTGATGGTGATCCTGGCAAATTCTTTTTGTACACATCAATTAACCTTGCTTGGAATGAGTTTCCTCCGACTATGGGGCTTAGTTTTATAAAAGCATTTAAAGATAATATCATCTTTGGTATCTTCAGAGTTGACCCAAATAGTCTTACTTGGCCTTGGACATCTCTTAATGAGATTATTAATTATATCGGTGATCCTACCAATGCAAAAGACGCTTTTGAAGGTGGGTGTGGTGTTTTAAATGGGAATTTTGTTGCATGTACTAATACATTATATGATGCATTTACTCACCCTTTTTCTTTTATAAATGATATAACAGTAACACCTGGTATGAACACAGTAACATTCAAAATTAAAATCAAAAATTATTTTAAAATTAATCCATTGAATAGTCAAGTGTGGGTCGGTGGTACTATTGTTTCAGAAGGAGCTTTAGGTTGTAATTATGATTTACCGCCTCAACAAGTATCATTTGGGCCAAATGAAGAAAAAGAAATAATTTTCACATGGCAAAAACCCTCAAATTTTCCAAAAGATAAATTGTTTACTTTTACATCTAAAGTATGGTATACCTGTTCTGATTGTGCTTTAAAAGTATCATATTGTCAAATGTGCGAAACAGGTATTCCAGCCTCAACTGGTTGTATAGAATGTAATTCATGTGGTGGATTATCTTATGAACAATGCAATCCTAGCTCTGAAAACAATTTTATTTGTTATGGTGGCGATGTAGCTGTTGGCTCTGAAGGCGCTTTATCTGGAATGGAGATTAGTTTTGTTATTCCAAACCAGCTTCCTATCATCAACAGCGTTACATGCAATTCTATGACTTATCTAAATGTTCCATGCCCTCAATACCTAGTTGAAAATCCTAAGATAATGGAGATATATGCAGGCGATAAAATAAGCATCACACTGGTGACACATAAATTTGATGGAACCATAGTCGAAGTAAACAGTCAAGGGGATATGAGCTTTGGAAAATCTTGCAAAGATATAGAGAATGGAAAAGAATGTGTGTTTACTTGGATACCAAAACAGAAAGATGCTGAAAAAACATTTGATTTTAATCTATTTGTTTATGATGGATATGGTTCACAAACTGAATATTTTAAAATTCATGTAAGTGATAACCCCCCAGAAATAAAATCACCAAAATTAACTGATAAATACAAAGGAGTTGCAAAAACACAAAAACCATTGTTTGAATGGTATAACATTGCAGGTGATCCTTCTGCCATATTGCCTAAATTGCCAATAAGATATTTTATAAGAATTTATACCTCAGCTGCAAGTGAAAACCCCATTTTTGCTTCTAAATATATGGAACAAGTCCCAGGAACAACTGAAACACCATATCAAATAGACACTCCTCTAAACAAAGACACAAGTTATTGGTGGAAAGTCACTGCACTCAACGAGTATGATGTAGAACTAAATTCCACCAAAGAGCAATTCTACGTAGACTGCTGGGTTGATGAACAGTGTGTTATAGATGAACCATCTGCATTCATATGCAAAAACAGCGCTGCTTATGAGCAAAAAAAGGTTGGATATTGCAAAAAAGATAATCTTTTAGTCGATGAAGTTCCTTATTGTGCGTCTTATATCGTAGAAGAGAAACAGGATTGTCCATACGGTTGCCTCGACGGAACCTGTCTTCCAAAACAAGATAATATCGCATGCTACAACGACAACGAATGCCCGCAAAAGACAGAAACATATTGTGAAGGCAATGATGTTTATACCCAAACAATAGGCGCCTGCATTGACGATGGATTAACAACATCCCATTGCGACAGTAGTAATAATGTTTATCCAACAGGTGGCGAACCTAAATTAGCGGATAAATGCGCTGCAGACGAAATATGCAGTAATGCACAATGCACCCCAAAACCCGTTGATCCTGACACAGACAGCGACGGTGTTCCAGACAATAAAGACAATTGCATATCAATCTCAAATTCCGACCAAAAAGACTTGGATTCAGACGGTAAAGGCGATGCGTGCGATGATGACGCTGATGGTGATAATGTTATTGACAAAGCTGATAATTGCCAAATGATTAAAAATTCTGACCAAAAAGATTCAGATGCAGACGGTAAAGGCGATGTGTGCGATGACGACGCTGATGGTGATAACATTCAAGATAACTCAGATAATTGCCAAATGATTAAGAATTCCGATCAGAAAGACTCAGATGCAGACGGAAAAGGCGATGCCTGCGACGATGATAATGACAATGATGGCGTCGTGAACACTAATGACTGCTCGCCATTAAATAAAGACATCTCGCCGAACAAACAAGAAGTATGCAATAATGTTGATGACGACTGCGATGGTTTAGTTGATGAAGGTGTAAAGAATGCATGTGGAACCTGCGGAGCTGTTCCAGAAGAGGTTTGCGACGGAAAAGATAATGATTGTGACGGGCAAGCTGACGAAGGTGTAAAGAATGTTTGTGGAACCTGCGGAGCTGTTCCAGAAGAAGTTTGTGACGGAAAAGATAATGATTGTGACGAGCAAGTTGATGAAGAGTTAAGCACATTTAACTTTTATTCAGATAAAGACGGAGACGGATATGGTGATGGTGCCTCTCTCCCAACCAGTGGATGCCAAGCACCAGATTCTGGAGTGTGGGTTACCAACAATGAAGACTGCTGGGACAAGGATTCATCTTACCATCAACTTCTAACTTGTAGCTATACTCCAATTTACGGGTGCAAAAAAGTAGAAGTATGTGCTATCTTCTGCTCTGATCCGCCTACTGAAATATGCAATGAGGTTGACGACGATTGTGATGGTGATATAGATGAAGGAGATATTTGCATTCCTGTTAATGACCCTGATACAGATGGAATTGAAAATACTAAAGACAACTGTCCGCAAAAATCTAACCCTAAACAAGAAGATTACGATAAAGACGGCATAGGCGATGTATGTGATTTTGATCAAGATAATGACGGCGCATTTAATCTTATGGACTGCGCGCCAATGGACAGCAAAATAAATCCTTTTGTTAAAGAAGTATGTGATAATATAGACAATGATTGTGATAAAATTGTTGACAATGGATTTGATTTATTCACTGACAATAATAACTGCGGCGGATGTGGAAATAAGTGCAAAATAACTGAGCAGTGCAAACCCCACAATGGAAAAGGCAGCTGCGAACTGAAAGAAAGTATGTGCAATACTGACAGCGATTGCAACAGCGACGAGACCTGCGTGGATAACTTCTGCATGCCAAAGCAGCAACCTCAAGGCTGTGATTATAATAACCCTTTTTGTGAAGACGGCTATGAATGTATAAACAATGAGTGCATAAAAAATCAGTTACCTCAATTGCCTGACTTATACGCAACTTCCCCCAAGCTTTTACAAATAAAATGGGACAGCGGAGAGCAATGCAAGGCAGTATTTGAGTTTACTGTGAAGAATATAGGAGAGACTGACGCTGAAAATATTAAATGGGTTGCAGAAACAAACACAGGACAATATTTGACAGGCAACAAAAATCCTATACCTAAAATAAAAAAAGGCAAAGAGGGCCTTATTTTCCCACAGTTTAAATTCAGCGGCACGCTCCAGCCAGTGTTTTACGTCGATAAGGAAAATACTGTTGCAGAGATTGATGAGAGCAATAATTTCCTGCCATTCACAAGCATAGAATGCAACTACGATAGTAATGGCTTTAAAGAGGGCAGCGGAAATGAAGGATATAAAGATGCTAAGGAAAATGGCAACGCAAAAGAGGCATATAAAGATGCAAAGAGTGAAGATGCAAAGAGAAGCAGTGACAACGCAAAGAAAAGCGCCGCTGATTATTCCAAATCATTGCTTTGGAAAAAGGTTATGGATGAAAGAGAGAAAATGAAGAGAGATAATGCAGATAATGTAAAATATGCGTATGACTCCAGCAAAAAGAAGGAAGATCAAAGAAGGACAGAACAGGAGCAAACCTCCAGGAGATGATTACAATGAGAAAAAGCTTGCTTTTAATTGGCTCTTTTTTATTTTATAATGGGTGTGGTGATTTTTTTAAGTTTAGATTGGTAACTGCTGATTTTTCAGATGAAAACTCAGAAAATCCAAGTCTGGTGGATGTCGTCAGTAATAACATTGGAAATACAGGCGATGCATCTATTCATTCTGATACAAAAACACAGAATGATACTTCATACACACCACAATTATCCATAGATACTATAACTTATAATAAACCAGATACAACAAATTATGAAACAAGCAGTAATGATAGCACACCATCCAGCAATTTTGATGAATATAATGGACAAATAATTACTGTTGAAGATTGTGTATCTTTTATAACTAATAAATTAACAGAATGGAGCTATGAAGCTGAAATAAATGAGGACAATTGGCAGATAAACCTACTTGATTCTTCAATAGACGATTATGTGATTGTTGAAGCGCAAATCCGTGTTAAAATTCCAGAAGATAAAATTGGCAATATCAGTTGCGATTCTGACTTATACTTAAGCTGCAAGATACCAGAACCTGAATACAAAGGGCTTTCAAGCGACTGCCCGCCTTATCATGAAATCATTTTGCCGCAGGGTGATGGAAATATTACATACGCTCTCTCAAAATATCTTGAGCAGTGGCTGGAGTGAGTAACCATTTATCTTATCAATATTCGGTACGCTTCAATGTATTTATTAGCATCAACTTTTTATTATTCTCTCTTTTAGGTGTTATTAAATGATAATAAAAGAAATTAAAGACAAAACAGAAGAAAATAGATTAAATTATCTTGCAGAAATCGCTGAAAAAGAAGGATTAACAGAAACTGCAATTCTGCTCAATGAATCAATTGGCAGATTTCATAAAGCTGCTGAATTAGCTGAAAGAGCAGGATTAAAAGAAAAAGCCATAGAAAATTACAAAAAAGCATTAGAAGAATATATAACAAAAGAAGAATTCCGTCTCGCTGCAGCATTAGCTGACAAGATGGGATTAAAAGAAAGAGCAGAAGAATTACACAAAAAAAGCATTGATAAAGATGACCACGAAAAGGCAGAAGGGAAAGCATTTACTCTTGATTTTTTCACAACAATTAATGATGCCATCAAAGAGTCTTGGCCAAAAGATAAGAAAACTAAAAAGCTTGTTAAAGATAATGATGAATTTATTGAAAAACTAAACTTAGGCTTAAAATAAAGCAAAAATACTTTTTCCCATTTCACCATTTTCTTATGACTACGCTTAAAAAACCATATGTTTTAACCCAAAAGTTAACCCAAAGGTTTATATAGGAGTTTATATTTTAAAGTATATACTTGAATGTATAATCAGTATCTATAATTAGTGAGTATATGTCAAAAATTATATCACATTGATGAAATTTAATCATAATCACATATAATTAATATAACTAAACATTATTTTAATTATAAACAAACAATTATAAAAATTAATTTAAGGGGGAGTATGTAAAATGGGACAACAAGAAGTTTATAATTTCCTAAAAGCCAATAAAGGCAAGTGGTTTACTTCAAAGCAGATTTCACTGAACATTAAAGTTAGCATTGGTTCTGTAACCATGAGCTTGAAGAAATTGAGAAAATCCCAGCTTGTAAAGTACAGAAACACTGGCAAAAGGAATGAATTCCAGTATATGTATAAGGCGTAAAAGAGTTCTAACAAGTTCTATAGAACTATAGACACAATTGTTTAACGGAGTTAGAGATGAAACTCACAACTATCAAAGAAAAAGAATTTTTACAAATAATCTCACTCATACATATCGCTAAGCAAAAAGCATTTCTTGCAGTGAATACTGAACTTATAGATTTGTAATGGAATATTGGTGAATACATTAGTAAAAAAATAAGATGTGCACAATGGGGAGAATCTGTTGTTAAAGAGCTAGCGGGGTTTATTGCACAAAAGTACCCTGAGCTAAAAGGCTATTCAGATAAGAACTTGTGGCGCATGAAGCAGTTTTATGAGAATTATTCAGGAGAACTAAAACTCTCGGCACTGCTGAGAGAAATAAGCTGGACTAATAATATGCTTATCTTATCTAAAACTAAATCATTGGAAGAAAAAGAATTCTACCTTAAGTTATGTATAAAAGAACAGTATAGTTCAAGAGAATTGGAAAGACAACTTGACTCTGGCTATTTTGAAAGGAGCATGATATCAACAAAGAAACTCTCACCGACGGTGAGACAAATTAGACCAGAGCTTGCAGAAGTATTTAGAGACACGTACATTTTTGACTTCCTTAATTTACCGAATACTTACTCAGAAAAAGATTTGCGTTTAGCTTTAATAAAAAACTTCAAGAAGTTTGTTTTAGAATTTGGAAAAGATTTTACATTTGTCAGCGAAGAATATAAAGTACAAGTAGGTAACAATGATTATTTCATTGACCTCCTATTTTATCATAGAGGATTACAGTGCTTAGTAGCATTTGAGCTTAAAATTGAAGACTTTAAACCAGAATTCATAGGAAAACTAAACTTTTATCTTGAAGCACTTGACAGAGATGTAAAAAAGAAACATGAAAATCCCAGTGTAGGTATTATATTATGTAAAAGTAAGGATGATGAAGTCGTTGAGTATGCTTTAAGCCGTAATTTATCACCAGCACTTGTTTCAGAATATAAAACTAAGTTGATAGACAAGAAGATTTTGAAAAATAAATTACATGAGTTATACTTAATTTCATCCAGAAAAGATTAAAAAGATTCCAAATGAAATCAAGTTATTGTAAAAGTTTATATTAACAAAAACTGCAGGCTTGTTAAGTACAGAAACACTGGCAAAAGGAATGAATTCCAGTATATGTATAAGGCGTAAAAATAATTAATTATTTTTCTTATTATATTAATTTTGAATATATACTAAATGGAATTAGTTTTCAAACAAACTAATTCCATTTGTATATACAAACCTCCTTAATTTTTGTTCGGAAGCTAAGGACTTTTAGTATATGTAGAGGGATAATTCTCTCTTAAATATCCTATTTTTTCTTTCTGAAAAAACGTTTCTAATCTTTTTTGTACTTCATCGCTTGGCAAAGGTGGTTTATATTCTCTTCCGCTGCTCAAAGCATCATATTGATCTGCCAATGATAATAACATTCCTGCCATTAACACATATGGATTCATAGTGCGACGCTCATATCTTCTTCTATCTTCTTTTCTCTCTCCTTCTGCTGATATCAGAACTAAATGTCTTCTTTCATGATAACGCCTAACATTTTTTTCTTTGCGAGGATAAGGATGATGATTGATGATAATAGCGCAGAGATGTGGATAAAAGTTGTTGTCTAAATGGCGTATTTCCGAAGAAGCCACTGCCAAACGATTATGTGTCTGCATAATTTCCATTTCTTTAGGAAGAAGCATTCCTTTTTTATGCAGGATTACTTCAGGTATTTTTGTTTTTCCATAGTCGTGCAATAAGCCCGCTATATCTAATGTGTAAGGGCTAAGGTTTAGTTCCAAACCATTCTCTCTAACCATAAGATCCCTAAACATTAATCCTACACGCAGGCAGTGATAATAATGAGATCCAATGCGCTCTTTTATCCTTTCCAAAAGCTCTAAAATAAGCTTATTGTCTTCCACTGTGCGAACAATTTGTTCTAAAATCATTTCCTGCAAGCCCTTCTTATCTGGCTCGGCAGATAAATTTGGCGCATCAGAAAAAGAGAATGCTTGTTTAATTTCTTCATAGAGTTTAATTGGCATGAATTATGTGAAAATAACAAGTTTAAAATGTTTATGAAAAACTAAGCGATTTATAAAAGAATTCTCGTTGCTTAATTAATAACTCACCAAAATCTTTATAAATCTCATACTCCTTCAATACAAACTATGATTGAAATAACCTTTCCAGATGGTATTAAGAAAAAATATCCAAAAGATACAACTGTTTTAGAGATACTCAAAGAGCTGCCTCAAAAAATTAGGCAAGAGGCATTGGCTGCCAAAGTTAATGATAAATTAGTAGATCTTTCTTCAAAAATAGATCGAAATTCAACTATTAAGATTATAACTTTCAATGACAAAGAAGGCATAGAAGTTTTCAGGCACAGCACTGCGCACGTTCTTGCGCAGGCAGTAACTGAACTGTATCCTTATGCAAAATTAACTGTCGGTCCTGTTGTCGACGAGGGATTCTATTATGATATTGAGCATGAGCCTTTTACTCCAGAGGATTTAATTAAAATAGAATCAAAAATGAAAGAAATTGTCGACAGAAAAACACCTATTGAAAGAACAGAGCTTACAAAAAAAGAAGCAAAAGAGATGTTTAAAGACAACAAGTACAAACTTGAGATGATTGAAGAGATGGATGATACAGGCAGTATAAGTGGCGCAAGTGGTATGGGTGGTGCAGGTGGTTCAGGTGAAGTTATCTCTACTTATAATCAAGGCAAGTTTATTGACCTGTGCAGAGGCCCTCATGTTCCACATACCGGAATAATAAAAGCATTCAAATTAATGAAAATAGCAGGCGCATACTGGCGAGGTGACCAGAAAAACAAGCAGCTTCAAAGAATATACGGAATAAGCTTTCCTGACAGGAAAATGCTTGCAAATTATCTGCATATTCTTGAAGAAGCAAAGAAAAGAGACCACAGAATACTTGGAAAAAGACTGGAATTGTTCAGTTTTCACGACGAAGGCAAAGGGTTTCCTTTCTTCCTTAACAACGGCATTATTATCTGGAATGAATTACTTAATTTTTGGAGAGAAGAGCATAAAAAAGCAGGGTATATTGAAATAAAGACGCCTGTAATCTTAAATAAATCTTTGTGGGAAACGAGCGGACATTGGTCATACTACAAAGATAATATGTATACTTTGAAAATTGACGACGAGGAAAATGCAATAAAGCCAATGAACTGCCCTGGAGGAATGCTGGTTTACAAGGAAAAGCTTCACAGTTACAGAGAGCTCCCGCTGCGTGTGGGTGAGATTGGCCATGTTCACAGGCACGAGCTTAGCGGTGTTTTATCTGGATTGTTCAGAGTAAGGGCATTTCATCAGGATGATGCACATATTTTCATGACAAAAGAGCAGATAACCGGCGAAGTTTTAGATGTTTTAAAATTAGCAGAAAAGTTTTACAAGACATTTGGATTGGATTACCATCTGGAATTAAGCACAAAACCCCCAAAATCAGTTGGTACAGACGAGCAGTGGGAGCAGGCAACAAAAGGTTTGAAAGATGCGTTAGACAGCACAGGCAAAACTTATAAAATAAATGAGGGTGACGGCGCATTTTACGGCCCAAAGATAGATTTACATATTAAAGATGCGATTGGCAGAACATGGCAGTGCGGCACAATTCAATTGGATATGGCTTTGCCGGAAAGATTTGATTTAACTTACGAAGATAAGGATGGGACAAAACATCGTCCTGTAATGATTCACAGAGTCATTTATGGCAGCTTGGAGCGATTTTTCGGTGTGCTTATTGAGCATTTTGCTGGGAAATTTCCATTATGGCTAAGTCCAACACAAGTCAGAATACTGACGGTTTCAGACAATTTTAATGAATATGGTGAAAAAATCAGGAATTTGCTTGAAGCTGAAAATATAAGGGTTGATGTAGACAGCAGGACAGAATCTGTTCCAAAAAAAGTTAGAGACGCCCAAATGGATTTGATACCTTTAGTTCTAACAGTAGGAGAGAAAGAGACCTCATCAAACACAGTTGCAATAAGAACATTAGATGGACAGGTTAAGTTTGGTGTCAGTACAGATGAGTTTGTCAGGAAAGTTAAGGAAATTATAAAAAGCAAAGCGATTGAGATAAAGCTGTAAGTTGGATAAATTAGAATAAATGTATTTGTTTAGCTGATTTCTTTTTTGTACCCATTTTAACCGCTCCCAACACGTTTGTAGGACGCAGTCCACCATCCCATGAAGAATTAATTTTTTTAAAATAGTCGTATAGAAAATCTAAACTAAAAATAATCATGAGACGTTTGGCTGCGCCCTAGAACTAAACAAGTACGAATAAACTTATTATTGGTCTAACTGCCACTATCAAAATAATCAGAATGTGTTTTGCATTTGCAGTGTTTATTATACGGTTCAGGACAAGTTTTTATTGCTTTTAAATCATGTATTGCCTGCTCTGGCTTTATTTCATAAATACATTTATCTTCTGCTTCAGTATTTTCATTTTCACGGAATCCTTCTTTGTATTCGCTGATGAAATATTTACTGCAGTTTTCGCATTGCATATAATTTAAAATTTGCTCATCTCCGCCTTTTAACAGGGCAATGCCGCCCAAACATATAATCTCAAAATTACATTCAGGACAAACTAAACACAAACGATACATCTCTAACAATTCTTTTATGTGATATTCATTAATTTCTCGTATAGGCACAGGCATATTTTTTAATTCTTGGAGTTGCAGAGCCATTTCTAATCTTTTCTTAAATTCTCCTTTTGCTTTCGCCATGTTTTGCAGTGAGACCTCCCACGCCATCTTCAGATTAATGTCTCTTGGCGTAATTCCTTCTAAAAAGTTAATCAGTTTTTCTTTGTTAATCCATTTATTTGGAATAAATTCTTTTAAAATTTTATCTGCATTATCTAAACAATAATCTTTTGAAGTCTCTTGTTGTGTTGCAAGCATTTCATCAAATCCACCAGATTTTCCGTAGAATACATCAAAATTAGAAATTTTTTTAAATTTTTTATTTACTTTGTTACTTATAAACGGCTGAATATTGTGACCTTCAGGTTGCAGATTGTCAGTAGATTTTTTACTTTCTGTGTTTACAATAATCTTCTGAGGATATACAGCACAATCCAAAAATATGTAATGCGCTAATGTAAGCTGGCTTAATGGGCCTTCTGCATAATAATACTGAAGAAACATGGCGTAATGCTTTATAATTTCCTGCCGATATTCTTCAGGCAGACCTTTCATTTGAAAAACAAAGTTTTTCTGTGTTTTAGCCATTTCTTTTATGGCTTTTTTTTCTGTTTGCTCTGTTTTCTTATTGCTTATTTTTGTTATATTCTTGCTTTTTATTTCTTTGTTTCCTTTAATCATCTTTTTCCTTTTTTGTCTTTTTTATTTTTTGTTTTATTATCTTCTTGATTCATATTTTTTATTTTGTTTATTCATAATTAATAATCACTCTTCTTTTTTCTTTTGAAAATGGGCTTATTCTATTATCGTCTGGCAATTCTATAAAATAAGCAGTGATGTTTGTTCCAGAAACTTCTGACAATAAATTAAATGGAAAAGTAAAATATTCTTTTCCGTCAATAAAATAATGCGGGTTTGGTATAACTGCAAATGTCCCCTTGTAAACTCTCCAATGTATATTGCCGCCAAACTCAGGGATACCATTAACTTTCATGACCTTTGCAGAAGTGATTTCTTTAACAGCCAGAAGATTCTTAACACCGCCGCCAGACAAGAATATTCCTAAGCAAATAAAGACAACACCAGTCACTACAATCATGATTTTACCAAAAACTCCTGCTTCTTCCAAACCACCTATAAATAATGGAAGTAAAGATAAGATGCTTATTAATAAACTTAATAATCCTAACATTAAAATAATAATCCCTCTTATCTTACTTGCTCTAACCAGTCGAATGGTTTGCATTTCTGAGAGTTTTCCCAATCTATTTACGTTTAGTTCCTCAGAAACATTTGTGTAATTGTTATTTTGTTTTTTCATATTTTCATAGTTTATTGTAGTACACTTAATTTTTTACTTGATTTGTGCTTTATTCTACACACATTACTAATCAGGGTGATATATAAATTTTCTTTTTAGAAAAGTATTCATTCTAAAACATCTTTATTCTCCAAACTATTCATTATATACTAAATGGAATTAGTTTTCGAACAAACTAATTCCATTTGTAAGTTGGAAAGCAAAGCTTTCTAACTTCTCAGAAATCCACAGATTTCCGAGATATACAAAAGTCCTTGGGTTTTGTTCGGAAGCTAAGGACTTTTAGTATAAAATATACACCGCAACATTTATATAGAATATTCACTCTTGAACAAAACAGAGGTGATTTGATGATGTGTGATAAATGCGGAAAACTATGCGGGCTATTGCTCTTAGTGATAGGTATTTTGTTCTTGCTGCAAGACCTAGCTGTTTGGAGCTTCTGGAATCTGAATTGGTATACCGTAGCATTCCTTTTGTTTGGGTTATGCCATTTAGGAAAATTCTGCTGCAAAGAATGCAAGGTTGAAGCAAAGAAAAAGAAATAAATCTTTTATTCTGTTTTTTTATTTATTCTATTCTTTTTATTTATTTTATCTGTTTTTATTTATTCGAAAATTAATTGTTGTATATATACAATAAACCAAATAAGTGATTATGTTCTGGACAAGAATATAAACACAATCAACAATAACTTTATAAAACAAGAACTATTCCTTTTTGTAATATGGAGCTTGCAGAAATTATAAATATGGATGATTTTAGGAGAAGAAAAAATCCTGTATTTAACGATAGAGATTTAGCGTATATGATGAAAACTGCGCAGAATTATGAATCACCTTTTAATTTGGGCGGCTTATCTGTAGAAGAGTTTCATAATCTGTTCTGGGGGTTGATGGCTGAATATACTATTCATGAACTGGAACAATTTGATGCAAATAATGTATATTTCTCAATAACTTCACCAATTACGCTTAAACGATTCATTGAAAAATATAAAGAATTGCTTGTTGCTAATGAGAGGGATAGGGAAACCAAATCATTCTTCGGTTCAATTGCTGGTGGCGTCTATTGCATCCATATTATTGCTGGATTGGTTCTAAAACGCTGCTCATTAGGAGAGGAAACTATTGTAGATTATATCAAAGAAGCAGAAGACAGAGCAAAGATTAGTGTAGGTTTTGAAGAAAAAATCAGAAAAAATGTAATCGAAGCATATTCACAACAGAGACAATTGTTAATAGGGTTTGGCGATGAACTTAAAAAATTAAGGAAAGAAATAACGGGCGAAGAGGAAGATGAAGTGGATAAATATCTTGATCCGCGAAAAATGTCAGAAGAATGCGGTTCATTTACTATTGCAATAAATCCTTTGGTTAGGATAAGCAGAAAAGGAGAAACTTCTAGTCAAATTTTGTTTGAAAGCATATACTCTGATGAAAATAGTTTTAATGGGAAAGTTTCGTTGTATTTTGCAGATGGTACACAATTAAAATACCTACCAGCAATAGGAGTCGAGAAGACTGTTTATGCACAGTTAAAATCCTTTTCTGTCAAAAATAAATAAACTTCTGTTTTACAATAAATAATTCTTTACAAAATAACCCTTTATTTTAACATTATTATCTCTTATAATTTATTCTTTCCCAACCAATAATCCAACAACACCCAGTTTATTCGTTCTCGTGAAAACATCATAACAATGCGGATAAATATCTCCGCTGCTTCTTATTGCTAATTCCTGTCCCTGAGAACATGGCTGTCTGTACCCATCAACTTCTGTCTGAATAATTTCCGGCATTCTCATTTCTTCTGAAAGTTTTGTCTTTGCTGATTCTAAAATATATTTTCTTAAATCACCATTCAACGTATATGTGCTTGATACTTTTCTTCCATTTTCAACAACATTGATTGTGAAACCAATTTCTAATTTAGAGCAATGTTCGCCTATAATCTTCGCTTTTTCATATAATGCAACATTAGGATCAACATCTGCTGGAATCTGAAAAGGGAACCTTCCTGATTTCGCTAACTTAGCATACTGCTGCTGGTGCGCTGTGCTGCACGACAAAAATATATACGGTGAACTAATGCCTCTGACAAAATCTTCAAACGCCTCAAACTTTAAAGGAAGTGCACATCCGTTTGTTGTGGCTATTGTTGTTGTTTTTTCCAATCCGCTTAATGCTGAATAGATTTTTGCGAATTTGTGCGGGTTAATTAACGGTTCCCCGCCGCCTAAAAAAATATTTCTGTGCAGTAATGGATAGGGATTCCCCTTCAATGCTCTGCCAAGTGTTTCAGCAAATTCTTCGGTGACATAAGCTGCATCAGACCATATTAATTCCCCTTGTGGAGTATGCTCAAGGCCATTCATAATCCCGCAATGCCTGCAGCTAAAATTACAAGCAGAAGTTAATTCAAAATAAAGATATTCTCCTGCATGTTCGCTTAATTTCGGTTCATCTATCAAAGTACCTTTTATTGTTTTGATTTCTCCTTTTGGTGTTTCTATTGAATAAACTTTGTCATTTCTTGATTCTCCGTCGCTAAACCATCGAAATTTTAATGATTCTAGGTTAGATCTGGATTCTTCGTCTATTATTACTACAAGAGGCTTCTCAGTAGTACTATCTTTCTGCGCAAGAGGCTTATATTTTTGGTTTTCTCCTCTTTGATTATTATTATTATCTTTTGTTTCGTCTCTTAACTTTTCCATGAAACAACAAATTGTTGATATGTCTTTAAATATATTCTTGAAATAAATATTCTTATAAGAATAAATGTGTTTGGGAGGTTATACTTTTTCTGACAATTTATCCTATCTTTTGGTATAAAGTAACCTCTTCTTCTTTGTCCAGAATAATTATATTTTTAGGCTGATCTTGTGGAGTAAAATAATCATTCATTGTTTTTATGAAAAACAGAATCGCACCGACTCTGGCATAATCTGCAAAGAATCTTAAAATATTTTTCCTGCTTTCAACTTGATAATGAAAAAACACGTCAAAATCTGTTGGTTCTTTTCCTAATTCTTGATAAGGATTTATACTTGATATACATTCAGAATGATGTCGACTTAAAAGATTTCTAAATTCATCTCCATCCTCTTTTAATCTCCTTTCGAGACTAAATCCATTTGGAAAAAAACTTCCTCTGGCTAATTTAACTTTGTTAGGAGTTATTAATCCAAGATGCTCAGCAAGAGAAAGATTTTCTTGGCTAATTTTATAACATGTATCACATAATTCTATACCATATGGTTCAAACCCCATTCTTTCTGCGTAAAATACTAACTGTCCTAAACCAGATCCTAAATCCAAAAGAGTAGGTCTTCTATACTTGTAATCATCATTCTGTATTAATCGTTCATAAACATAACTCAGTATTCCTACAAAAGCAGCATTGCAACTGCCATGAACACCACACTTTCCTCCAATCGGCATTCTTTTAGTTCCTGAAACGCAAGGTCCATCTACGACAAATCGCAGACCTGCTTCACATGCTCTTTTAATAAATTTAGTATATTTTAGCCAGTGTTCTGGTGTTTCTTTTAATTGATTATCTAACCAGTGAGGATTTTGAATTAAAACTCTTTCTTGAGCAACCATTCTTAGGGCTTGACTCAAAATAAAATGCCATAATTTATAAACTCTGGATTCTATATATGTCATTTAATGAAAAAAGATGATACTGATAAACTTTGGCTA